>DAOPZJ010000019.1 GCA_035353335.1 Oscillospiraceae bacterium
GTATCAGGGTCTGTTTTTGATTTCCGATAACGGTACTGGCAAATCCGATTTGAGTACAGGCATCGCTACCGACTCTTTGGTCTCTCTCGAGGACTACCTCGCCGACAACCCGATCTGGAACGCCTTGCCTGAGGACTTCAAATCTCTCTTTGAGGTCGACGGTCATATCTATGCGATTCCGACTTCTTTTTTCCGGACACTGAACATCCGCGTCATCCATAATGAAGCGTCAGAGAAGATCGGGATTCCCGTAACCGATCTCAACTCCTTTCGCGATTTCGCTCTTGCATATACAAAAGAAACCGAATACCCCGCCATTGGCAGCACCGCTGCCTCCGATTTGACGGATATCCTGAACGCTTACGGTCTTTACCCCGGAAACAGTGAGTATGTCCCGTTTGCCTATGACCCGAAAGAGGACTGCTATGTGGATTTTATGACCAAAGGCGCTGCCGTTGAAGCTTTTGAATACCTGCGGGAACTGTACAAAGGCGGTGCGATATCCACGAAAAACTACGGGATAAAATCCGTTGACCTGATCGCTTCGAATTATCGAGGATACAGCGATTATGACAAGTACACCGAAATATTCACCCTGAACCCTGAATACCCGAAGGTTGCCGCCACATACAGGCGGGGTTTCGCCATGACCAATGACACCCCGCAGCCCCAAGAGACCGTCAATTTTATAGTCAATATGCTGTTCGGCTCCGAGCAGAACTATCTCGAGTGCTGGCTGGGCACCCCGGACCATTACATTCTGAACAGTGACGGTTCGATTACATTTAAGTTGGTGAAGGATACCAAGGGAAACTATATCCATCCCGGCATGCCGAATCTGGCGGGCGGATTGTCGGATATTTTCCCTTATTCGGACGCGAATATCTTTTACAGTCAAGATGGCGTTATCGACATGGAAACGACCACCTCTTACGGAAAATACAATTCGATTTTGAAACAACAAAATGATTTATTCAAAAGCGGGGCAGTTGTTGAAATTCCGTTGAAATACTTCGTTTTGCACTCGAAAGCATATGATGCGAGAAAAACCGACATCGGTTTGTTGTATTCGGAATATTTTGAAAAGGCCATCACAAGTTCCGACCAAACGGTGCAGCAGATCCTTGATGAATACAAAGCAAAAATGTTCAATCTCGGAGGCAACCAAATGCTCGACCAGATGAACGCCGCCATCGGTAAAAAAACCGCATATTATTACGGGTAATCCTTCTTGCCTCCCGCCGTGACGCTTGTGTCACGGTGTACTCATCAACGGTGCGCCGTTGACGCGGGAGGGAAGGAATTGCTTGCAATTCTTCTTGACGAATTATTTCATAATTCGTCTGACGTCTTGCAACGGTGGTGGGATTCTTGCTCAGATAACAGTAGATATTTTAAAACGTAAAGTGACATATGAAAGGGGAACAATCATGAAAAAACCGATCAAACTCGCCGTTTCACTCATCATCTGCGGCATGATGTTTTTATCCGGCTGCGCATCGGCACCCAACACCTCGCTGCCGGGTGAACTGCTCGGGAAAGAAACCGGTTATCCCCAAACCCTGAACATCATCGCACCCTATTTCTTTTGGGACGGGAACGCGGCCGGTGAAAATGCCCGGACCGCCGGGCAGCAATGGCTGGACGAAATGTCGGCCCGCTACGGCGTGAATATCAACGTCATTTCGAATTCTTTTGCCGAAGACGGTACTTTTAAATCCGCGTTTTCCGGTGTGGATAAAAAGACATTTTCGGGTTTGGCTCAAGCGGAATCGATCGCTTACCTTCAGGAGATCGTCAATTCCGATTTAGCGCTTCCGCTGGACGAATACCTTGCCGATAACGCAGTTTGGAATGCTCTGCCCGAGGAGCTCAAATCCACATTTAAAGTGAACGGGCATATTTATGCCGTCCCCGCGAACGTTGAAGATTATATGTACTCCCGCGTTTTTCAAAAAGACGCGGTTGACCGGACGGGGATCACCGTCACCGATCTCCAATCGCTGAAAGAGTTTGCCGCCGCTTATGCAAAAGCGTCGGGAAACTATACGATCATTGCCAATGGCAATAACGATATTACCGACATTTTAAATGCCTTCGGATTATATTACGGCGAGGGCCCCAAAAACCCAATCGGTTATGATCCGTCGGAAGACTGCTTTACGGACTTTTTAACCAAGGGCAATGCCGTCGGCGCGCTGGAGTATTTGAGAGAGCTCTATACCGCGGGCGGATTGAAATGCGGTTTCAATGAGTATAAACCCAAAGATTCCGACGAACCGAAACCCGTTTCAACAAAGTCTTTGTTCGGTTATAATAATTCCGATGATTCCGTTGAAGCGCTGACCTTGAATCCGCAGTATCCGCAAGTCCTTTTTAATCAGGTTTTCGGATTTTATATGACAAAGAGCACGGTACAGCCCAAAGAGACCATTAACTTCTTTGTCGACATGATGTATGGTTCCGAGCAAAGTTATCTCGATTGCTGGCTGGGCTCGTCTTCCGGATATACGCTCAACAGCGACGGAACGATTACGGTGAAAATGGCGCAAAATTCCGACGGGAGTTATGTCGTCCCCGCAGCGCCGAATCTGACCGGCGGGTTTTCGGGCGTCTTCCCGCATTCGGACGCCGATGTCCTGTACAGTCAAAACGGCATAGTCACCGAAGCTTCCGGGACCGAAGCCGGAAAGAAAAATAAGGCCTATAAAGGCCTCAGGGATGCGCTAGACAAAGGTGTCGCCGTCAGGGTTCCCCCGGCATATTCCATGATAAACTGCCCTGCCTATTACTCAAATTACATTGCTTTTTGCAGTCTTTACGAGACCTGTATCCAAGATGCCGTCACTTCCGCAAATTTCACGGTGCAGCAGATCATCGATGATTATAAAAAAGAGATGCTGAACCTCGGCGGCAATCAAATGCTCGATGAAATGAACGCCGCCATCGGCAAAAAAACCGCGTATTATTACGGATAACCGACTGAAGGAGAGCAAACTCCGCACGGGCCACGGCCCGCACGGGCTTCGGCCCGGCGCTCTGTCAAATTTCCAATTAAGGAGGCATTCGAAAATGGCATCCTTAAAACCTTGTCCGATCTGCGGCCGGGAAGCCGCGCTATACGAGGCCGAAGCGGAACGCGTCGGTTTTTACTGCGAATGTTCGGTATGCGCGAAATCCACCGACGAATTCGCGGCCGAAAGCGAAGCGGAAGAAATGTGGAACCGAAGTGAGGCAAAAGATTTAAAAGACACCAACCGGCGGGGCATGTATGCCATCGTCATAAAACCCTTTCATACCTGGGCTCATGTTTTCTGGCGCCTTTTTCAGTTGTTAGGCCCTGTCGCTGCCGTAACCGTCATATGCACGTTCAAATTGTACATGAACACCGCGCTTTATATCGGTACGGTTCTTGGCGGCTTGTTATGCCTTGCGGTGGCGCTGTACTTTTCCTTTCAGTATTTCCTCCGTCTTCACGGCATACTCCGCCGCCTGCCCGCGAAGGAACGCAGAAAACACCTCATCGCCGCGGCGCTCGCCTTTTTCACCGTATTGAGTGCCTATATCGCCCTCATCTTTTTTGCCCTCATACCGTTGATCGGGTTCTGCCGCGGCGGGAAGGCGTTTTTAAACTGAAAGCCGATCGCCGCGTTTTGAAAAGGAGAACGTTATGAATCATCATTATAAACCCTTAGTCTCTTTATTTGTCAGCTGTCTGCTGTTCCTTGCAGCCTGCGCACCGTCGTCAACTTCTCTGCCGGATGAGCTTCGGGCGAAGAACATCAACTATCCCGAATCCGTCAGCATCATCGCGCCCGATTTTTTTAAAGCGACCGGCGCGGTCAATACCGATCGAATCAGGCAGCAATGGCTTGATGAAACATCCGCACGGTACGGTATCACCCTTCACATCTATCCGAATTATAACGCCTATGTAAACAACACCGGTTATGAGGCGTTTCCCAAAAAGCCCGATTATAATACCGACGGTCCTCCGCGGGTATCCAAAGACGTGGAACCTGCCCCGACTCCGGCGCCCAAACCGGAATATGTCGGTTTAACGCAAATCGGCTCCGTCGAAGCCCTGAAAAAAGCCGTTACCGGGTCCGATTCATATATGCCTCTGGACGATTACCTCGCCGATAACCCGGTTTGGAAGGCCCTGCCCGAAGATTTTAAATCCATTTACGAAATCAACGGCCGTATCTATGCGATTCCGACATCCGTTTCCCCGATCCAAAACGCCCGTATCATCCATAATGAAGCGCTTCAAAAGACCGGGATTGCGGTGACCGATCTCGATTCATTCCGTAATTTTGCATTGAACTATATACAGAACGCTAAAAAAGCCACCGACAGCGCCACTGTCTCCGAAGTTGCGGACATTCTGACCGCTTTCGGCCTTTACTCGGGAAAAGATGGCTCAGTTCAATTTAATTATGATCCGACGGCAGATTGTTTTGTGGACTGGATGACGAAACCCGCCGCCGTCGACGCACTGACGTATTTGCGGGAACTCACGAATGCCGGGGCGCTTTCTTACCGGCATGCAACCAAAACCGATTTTTTTAAAATGGGGCTTTGGGCTTCGAAATATGCGCCGTATTTCGATTATGCCGACTGCACCGAAGTACTGACTTTGAATCCCGAATTCCCGCAGGTCGCATTCACCGATGTGAAGGGTTTTGCCATGACCAAAGACACGCCGCAGCCCCAAGAGACCCTCAATTTTTTCATCGATCTGCTGTTCGGTTCCGAACAAAGCTATCTCGAGTGTTGGCTGGGTTCATCAAACACATTCGTTAAAAACAGCGATGGCTCGATCACGGTGGCGATGATGCAAGACTTGGATGACAATTTTATTGTTCCTGCCATGCCGAATTTAACGGGCGGTCTTACGGAGATCTTCCCTTATTCGTACATGGATATTATATACAGCCAAAACGGGACTGCCGCCACAACTTCGGAGATTGAAAATCACAAAGCGCAGATGAACCTGCTGAATGATTTCCTCCAAAACGGCTCCGTAGTCCAATTGCCTCCGGAATATCAAATCATAAAATCGGCAACTTATAACGGTTATACGGCGAATAGCAGTAGTTATTATAATAAGCTTTATTCCATGTATATGAGTTACTTTTCGGCTGCGGTTACACGTTCCGATTTTACAGTGCAGCAGATTGTCGACCAATACAAAAAAGCACTGCTCAACATGGGCGGAAATCAAATGCTCGACGAAATGAACGCCGCCATCGGCAAGAAAACCGCGTATTATTACGGGTAATAAATATCGCATTTAAGTGAGAAAAAAATATGCGGAAACATTCTGCGAATCACTTTACACTTATAAACCGTGAACTGCGCTCTGCCTTGTCGCTTTACACTTCACACTAAACTTGCTTCATCCCTTGATATAGGCAACCCCGTTTGCTTTGCAATACTCGGCCGCGTACTCGCCGTAACAGACCGCGGTGAGGTTTTCGCACTCCTCAAAAGCGTTTTCTCCGATCTTGGTGACGCTCGCCGGAATCGCGATGTGCGATAGCGCGTTGCATTTATAAAACGCGTCGTATTCGATTTCGGTGACGCCGGCCGGTATGTCGATGCTCGTCAAAACCTTGCAGCCCGCGAAGGTGTTGAACTCGATCTTTTTGAGCGAAGCGGGCAGCTGAATGCTTTTTAACGCGCTGCACTCGGAAAACGCGCCGTACCCGATGACCGCCACGCCTTCCGGGATTTTAATTTCTTCGAGCGCGCAGCAGTTTGAAAAAGCGTATTTTTCGATAACGGTCAGGTTTTTCGGCAAGGTGATTTTCAAGAGCGCTTCCGACTCGGAAAAAGCGCCCCATCCGATGGAGGTCACCGTATCCGGAAGCGTCGCTTCGGAGATTTCCAAACCCGAAAATGCCCATTCGCCGATGCTGACCACAGGTTTTCCGTCGATCTCAGCCGGCACCGTGACCATTAACTCTGTGCCGTTATATTTTATAATTTCTATGCCGCCTTCGACCGTCTGATATTCATACTCGGATATTTCGGAAACCGCTGCCTTTGAGGAAATCGCCGAATTCCCGGAAGCAGACGGCGCCTCCTGCGCCGGAGCGCATGTGGCGGCAAAGATCAAAAAAGATAATACCATCGCAATGCGCGTCAATTGCATCTTCATACACGGAATTCTCCTTTCCGCGAATCAAAGTGATTATAATCCATCCGAAGTATTGACAGGAATATTTTCATAAAACAAAGGACCGCCGTTCAGGCGGTCCTTTCTTTTATTTGTTATACCAGTTCGATGATGGCCATTTCGGCAGCGTCACCGCGGCGGGGACCGGTCTTGATCACACGGGTATATCCGCCGTTTTTGCTTTCATATTTCGGCGAGATCTCGTTAAACAGCTTTGCCGCAACGCTCTCTTTGGTGACGAACGCGAATACCTGCCGTTTTGCATGCAGCGTGTTCTGTTTTCCGAGCGTTATCATCTCATCGGCCAGCGCGCGCACTTCTTTTGCGCGTGTGACAGTCGTCTCAATCTTGCCTTTTTCCAGCAGGAAAGTGACCATCGCCCGCAGCATGGCGGTTCTCTGGTCAGTCGTCCTGCCGAGTTTTCTGGTTCCGGGCATTGTTTCTACACTCCTTAATCAAAGCCGTTGCCGGCATTATTCGTCGTCGCTTTTGAGCGAGAGACCCAAAGAGGCCAGTTTTCCGATGACCTCGTCGAGGGATTTCCGACCGAGGTTGCGGACCTTGATCATCTCTTCTTCGCTCTTGTTGATCAGGTCTTCGACGGTATTCAGACCCGCGCGTTTGAGGCAGTTGAACGACCGAACCGAGAGTTCAAGATCGTCGATTGCCATCTCAAGCACCTTTTCCTTGCTCTTCTCGCTGCGCTCGACCAGGATATCGCTGTCGACCGCGCCTTCGGAGAGCGAGATGAAAAGCACCAGCAGTTCGCCCAGAATCTTCGCGCCCAATGATACGGAATCACGGGCGGAAATCGTGCCGTCCGTCCATACCTCGAGCGTGAGCTTGTCGTAGTCCGTCACATTGCCGACACGGGTGTTTTCAACCGCGTAGTTGACTTTGATGACGGGTGTGTAAATAGAGTCGACGGGAATAACGCCGATCACGGAAGAGTTGTCCCGGTTTTTCTCGGCGGAGACATAACCTCTGCCCTTGTCCAGAACGATTTCCATGTTCAGCTTTGCACCCGCGCTCAATGAAGCGATGTGCATTGACGGATTTAAAACTTCCACTTCCGCGTCAGCTTTGATGCTGCCCGCAGTGACTTCGCACTCGTCCTGCGCTTCGATGTAGACCGTTTTGGGTCCTTCGGAGAAGAGCTTGACCGTGAGTCCCTTGATATTCAGGATGATCTCGGTCACGTCTTCCTTGACGCCGGGGATGGTGGAAAACTCATGCTGTACGCCGTCTATTTTTACCGACGTCACCGCCACGCCGGGCAGTGACGAGAGTAAAACTCTTCTCAGGCTGTTCCCTAATGTCGTGCCGTAGCCGCGCTCAAGCGGCTCGACGACGAACTTGCCGTAGGAACCGTCTGCCTTCATTTCGCTGATCTCTATTTTGGGCTTTTGAATCTCCAACAATTAAAACCCTCCTTTTTTCCGTAAACACGCGGCTCTCACAAACCGCGCAGCCAAACGATATCTCCTTTTTTAACCGCCATCCGGGCGGACATTGATACGGAAATACCGGATTATTTCGAGTACAACTCGACGATCAGACGCTCTTCGACCTGCAGGTCGATTTCTTCGCGTGTGGGAAGAGCTGCGACATTCGCGGTCATGTTCGCCTTGTCGGCGGACAGCCACGCGGGAATGGGTTTCGCATTGCTTTCGAACTGATCTTTGAATGTCTCGACAGAGCGGCTGGATTCCTTCATCGCAATCACATCGCCTGCTTTGCAGAGATAGGAGGGGATGTTGACGATCGAACCGTTGACGGTAAAATGGCGGTGCAGAACCATCTGTCTGGCCTCTTTGCGCGAAGACGCGAAACCGAGGCGGTAGATGATGTTGTCAAGCCGGCTCTCCAAAATGCGGAGCAGGTTTTCACCCGAGACGCCGGGCTGTTTGATCGCCATGTCGAAATATTTGCGGAACTGGCTCTCCAGGACGCCGTAGTAGCGTTTTGCTTTCTGTTTTGAACGCATCTGGATGCCGTATTCACTGGTCTTTTTTCTGCCCTGTCCGTGCTGTCCGGGGACCCCGGGTCTGCGGGACACGGCGCACTTGTCGGTATAGCAGCGATCGCCTTTCAAAAAGAGCTTTTGGCCCTCTCTGCGGCAGAGGCGGCACACCGAATCGGTATATCTTGCCATTTCTTAACCCTCCATTAAACTATACGCGTCTTCTTTTCGGCGGACGGCAGCCGTTGTGCGGAATGGGCGTAACGTCTTTGATCAGCGTGATGTCCAGGCCGGTCGCCTGAAGCGCTCTGATCGCGGCTTCGCGTCCCGAACCGGGGCCTTTGACGAAGACGTCGACGGTTTTCATGCCGTGGTCCATAGCGAGTTTTGCCGCCGCTTCAGCCGCTGTCTGCGCCGCAAACGGCGTGGACTTCTTGGAGCCGCGGAATCCCATCTCGCCCGAGCTCGCCCATGAGATGACGTTGCCCTGGGTATCGGAAATAGTGACGATGGTGTTATTGAAACTCGATTGAATGTGTGCGACGCCGCGGTCGATATTCTTGCGCTCTTTGCGGCGGCGCGTCGTAGCGGTTGCTTTTTTCGCGTTTGTCGTAGTAGCCATTTTTTGTGATGCCCTCCCCGCTTACTTCTTCTTGTTTGCGATGGTACGCTTCGGACCCTTGCGGGTTCTGGCGTTGGTCTTGGAGCGCTGACCGCGCACCGGAAGACCCTTGCGATGACGGGTTCCGCGATAGGAGCCGATCTCGACCAGTCGCTTGATGTTGAGCTGCACTTCGCGGTGCAGATCGCCTTCGACCCGGTAGCTCTTGTCGATGCATTCCCTGATCTTGGAGACGTCCTCTTCGGTCAGATCCTTGACGCGGGTATCGGGATTTACGCCCGTCTGGGCGAGGATGTCGTTAGAGAGTTTGCGGCCGATCCCAAAAATATAGGTCAGCCCGATCTCGACCCGTTTCTCACGGGGCAGATCAATACCGGCAATTCGTGCCAAACAAATACACCTCCGTTTAGTTTGTCAGTTCTAACCCTGGCGCTGCTTGTGTTTGGGATTCTCGCAAATAACCATAACCTTGCCTTTGCGTTTAATCACCTTGCACTTTTCGCACATAGGTCTCACTGAAGGTCTCACTTTCATCTTTGATTACCTCCTGTTATGCTCACTTTGAGCGCCATGTTATTCTGCCTTTGGACAAATCGTAGGGAGAGATCTCCACCGTGACCTTGTCTCCGGGCAATATGCGGATAAAATTCATCCGCAGTTTTCCTGAAATGTACGCCAGAAGTTTGTGTCCGTTCGCGAGCTGAACGGTGAACTGGGCGTTCGGAAGGGCTTCCAAAATCACGCCTTCCAATTCGATGACATCATCTTTCGACAAGCAACTACCTCCCTCAATCAGCTGTCGTCAGCGGTTTCCCGCCGTCGGCCGTAATCAAAACGGTGTGTTCGAAATGCGCGGATTTTTTACCGTCCGTTGTGACCACTGTCCAGTTGTTGTCGAGGACGTCGATCTCCCAGCCGCCGGCGTTGACCATCGGCTCGATTGCGATCGTCATACCCTCGACAAGCCGCGGGCCGTGTCCGGGACTTCCGAAGTTGGGGACTTCGGGATCCTCGTGGAGTTTTTCGCCGACACCGTGCCCCACGTAGTCGCGCACCACCGAGAATCCGGCGCTCTCAACCACAGTCTGCACCGCGTTCGAAATATCTCCGATTCTGTTTCCGGCTTTGGCGGCAGCCATTCCCGCGGACAGCGCGTTTTTCGTGACCTCCAGCAGCCGCCGGTCCTCGGGATCGCACGCTCCGACCGGAAATGTCCCCGCCGTATCCCCGTGGAAACCCTCAAAAAAGGCGCCCACGTCGATACCGACGATATCTCCTTTACACAGTTTCCGTCCGCCGGGAATCCCGTGGATGACTTCGTCATTGACCGAGATGCAGGCGGAAGCCGGAAAACCGTTATATCCCAAAAAGCTGGGTTTGGCCGATTGGGAGAATATATATTTTTTGATTGCGGCATCGATGTGGGCGGTCGTTACCCCTTCCCCGATCTCTGCCGCGCCCACTGCCAGCGCGTTAGCGGCAATTCTGCAGGCGTTTCGCATCGCGGCCAGCTGGGCGGCATTTTTCACAGCGATCATTGTCCCAATACCCCGAGGATATCCTTAGTCACGAGCGAGGAGTCTTTCTCGCCGTCCACTTCGAACAAAAGACCTTTTTCGGCGTAAAACCGTTCGAGCGGTTTGGTTTGGGAACGATAGACCTGAAGTCTTTTTTGAACGGTCTGCGGTTCGTCGTCGCTTCGGATGACGAGTTTTTCGCCGCAGTTGTCGCACAGATTATCGCTCTTCGGCTTCTTGTGCTCGATGTGAAACACAGCGCCGCAGGCCGGGCAGCTTCTTCTGCCGCCGATGCGCCGGATGATCAGATCGTCGGAAGCCCGGATGTTGATCACCCGGTCAATGGTGACGCCCATTTGATCAAGTGCCTCCGCCTGAGCAATCGTGCGGGGAAATCCGTCAAACAAAAACCCGTTTTTGCAGTCATCCTCCCTGATGCGCGCCTTGACGATGCCGATGATGACGTCGTCCGGGACGAGCTGACCGCTCTCGATGAAGGACTTCGCCGATAGACCGAGCGGAGTTCCCTCTTTCATCGCGGCTTTGAGGATATTGCCCGTGGAGATTGCGGGGATATTCAGGGCCTTGCAGACCGCTTCTGCCTGCGTGCCCTTGCCGGCGCCCGGCGCCCCGAGTAAAATGACTCTCATGATAACAGATTATTCAAGGAATCCCTTGTAATGCCGCATGAGCATCTGGGATTCAAGCGTTCTGGCCGTCTCGATTGCGACGCCGACGACGATGATGATGGTCGTTCCGCCGAGAGCCAAATTGATGTTGGTCAGCGAGCCGGTGAGCATCGGGACCAAAACGACGATGGACAGCGCCAAAGCGCCGATCAGAATAATCCTTGACAAAACGCGGGAGATATAATCCGAAGTGGGTTTGCCGGGACGGATTCCGGGGATGGTTCCGCTGTTTTTACGCAGGTTATTCGCCATTTCGACCGGATTGTAGGTGATCGAGATGTAGAAGTACGCAAACGCGACGATCAGGACGATATACAAGATCATGTATGCGGCGCCCTGGTAGCTGAACCATTTCAGGAAGTTGCCGAAGCCAGTAAACGCGCTCGGATTTCCGCTGGAATCATATGCGGTAACACCCACGCCGAAGCCGAGCAGCATGGTCGGCAGCGACAGAAGGGAGTTGGCGAAGATGACCGGGAGGACGTTCGCCATGTTGACTTTCAGCGGCATATTGGTGTTCTGGCCGCCGTAGACCTTTCTGCCGACGACACGTTTGGCGTACTGAACCGGCAGGCGGCGCTCCGCGGCGTCCATATAGACGACGAAGTAAATCTCAACCAACAGCAGGACTGCAAGCAGCGGCACGATGCCGTAATAGATCGGCTTTTCCGGCGCGTAATTCTTCCAGGCGCTGGTGAGTGAGCTGATGATTGAGTCGAAATTCGCGACGATACCGGCAAACAGCAGTAAGGAGACGCCGTTGCCGATGCCCTTTTTGTTGATCTGCTCGCCGAGCCACATCATCAGAGTCGCGCCCGCGATATAGCTGGCGATGATGACGACCGCGCTGAAGATGCCCTGAAATCCGTCTTTATAGATGACCGCATCCGACAGGGCAGCGGTATTGCGCAGATACATGAAGTACGAGAAGCCTTCGATCAGCGCCATGATGACCGTGCCGGCACGGGTGACCTGGCCGAGTTTTTTCCTGCCCTCTTCGCCCTCTTTCTGCATGCGCTCCCAGGACGGGATCGCGACGGTCAGCAATTGGACGATAATCGAGGATGTGATATACGGCGAAATCGAGAGTGCGAACAAGGTGCCTTTTTCGAAGCCGCCGCCGGTGAACAGGTTGATATAACTCAGATATTGGTTGCCTGCGGCAGCGGTGAGCGCCGCCGGATCCACGAACGGAACCGTGACCATGACCGCGCCGATGCGGAAAATCGCGATGATGAGGAATGTGTAAAAGATCTTCTTGCGCAGTTCGGGAATAGCGAACGCGTTACGAATTGTCTTAAACATCATACCACCTCTGCTGTTCCGCCGACCGCTTCAATCTTCTGTTTGGCGCTCTCGCTGAATGCGGCCGCTTTGACGGTGAGCTTCTTGGTCAGATTCCCGCTGCCGAGAATCTTGAGCCCGTCGCCCGTCTTGCGGATGATCCGTTTTTCGAGGAGTGCCTTGCTGTCGACCACTGCGCCGTTATCGAATTTTTCAAGTGCGCTGACGTTGACGCCGACGTATATTTTTGCAAAGATGTTGGTAAAACCGCGCTTCGGGAGGCGGCGGCTCAGCGGCATCTGGCCGCCTTCGAAACCGGGACGGACACCGCCGCCGGTGCGGGCTTTCTGGCCTTTATGGCCTTTGCCGGCCGTCTTGCCGTTGCCGGAGCCGATGCCTCTGCCCTTGCGTTTGGGTTCGAAACTGGAACCCGGCGCGGGTGAAAGTTCGTTGAGCTTCATTTCTGCACCTCCACGTCGACAAGATAACTGATTTTTTCAAGCTTGCCCCGGGTCTGGACGTTGTCCGGCTGAACGGTTGCGTCGCCGATCTTGCGCAGTCCGAGGGAGTTGGCGGTGTCGATATGTTTCTGATACCGGCCGATCAAGCTCTTGGTAAGCGTTATTTTGAGGTCTGCCATTTTATGCTTCCCCCTTATTCGAAAATCTCTTTGACAGATTTGCCGCGTGCGTTTGCGACCTGTTTTGCGTTGCGCAGAGACATCAGGCCCGCCATCGTGGCTCTGACCACGTTGCAGGGGTTGTTGGAGCGCAATGCCTTGGTTCTGATATCACTGATGCCGGCCGCTTCTACCACCGCGCGCACCGCACCGCCGGCGATAACGCCGGTACCGGGTGCCGCCGGTTTCAAGAGCACTCTGCCGGCTCCGAATTCACCGATAACTTCATGAGGGATCGTAGTGCCGCGAAGGCAGACCTCATGCATGTTGTTTCTGGCGTCCGCGACGCCTTTGCGGATTGCATCCGGAACTTCGCCCGCTTTGCCGAGTCCGAATCCGACTTTGCCCTTGCCGTCGCCGATGACGACGAGCGCCGAAAACTTCATGATACGGCCGCCCTTAACGGTTTTGGAAACACGGTTGATGGCAACCACTTTTTCTAAGAATTCGCTCTGTTCGCGGCCGCGGCCGCCTCTTTCGTTCTGTGCCAAATTCAACCCTCCCTTAGAAATTGAGTCCGCCCTCGCGGGCGCCGTCTGCAAGTTCCTGAATACGTCCGTGATAGACGTATCCGCCGCGATCAAAGACGACGTCTTTGATGCCTTTTTTCGCCGCCGCTTCGGCGACCAGTTTGCCGACCTTGCGGGCGGCGTCTTTGTTTCCGCCGTACCCCTCGAAGTCCTTGGACAATGTGGATGCGGACGCCAGAGTGACGCCGTTCACATCGTCGATGACCTGAGCGTAGATGTGCTTTGCGGAACGAAACACGCACAGACGCGGGCACTCCGGGGTTCCGGAGATCTTCGCGCGAACGCGGGCGTGTCTCTTCGCCCTTGCTTGATTGCTGTCGGGCTTGTTAACCATGCTCTCTCCTCCTGTGTTTTTGAGATATAGGTTCGGCTTCTCTCAAATAGTTCGTCTTAACCCGTAAGTTCAGCCCAAAGAGATAAACTTGCCTGATTTCCGAAAGAATCCGATTGAAGCCGCAAGTTCAGCTCGTAAGAGGTAAACTTGCCGCTTCTTTTGGCTCTGCCAAAAGAAGCTGTACCCTCGACAGCCGGTGGCGAATGAACGCTTTAAACCGGCTGCGTTTGCCATTATTTATGCCGGTAATTCGATTACTTCTTGCCGGCTTTGCCTTCCTTGTGGCGGACATGTTCGCCCAGATAGCGAATGCCTTTGCCCACGTTATAGTGGTCGGGCTCACGCTTTTCGCGGATTTCGGCCGCGCTCTGTCCGACGGACTCCTTATCGGGGCCCGAGACGAGAATGTGGTTCTGCTGCGCGCCGATGATGGAAAGGGTGATGCCGTCGGCCGCTTTGTAAAGAATCTGATGCGAATAACCGAGGTTGAGCAATAAATCTTTGCCCTGCATCGCCGCACGGTATCCTACGCCGACGACCTCGAGTTCTTTTGAATACCCGTTGGTAACGCCCTCGACCATGTTGTGGATCAGCGCGCGGGTCAAACCGTGCAGCGCGCGGGTCTCTTTTTCATCGTCGGCGCGTTCAATGACGACGTGGCCGTCTTCCAGCTTGATCGTCATCTGCGGGTTGAATGTCTTTGTCAACGTTCCCTTCGGGCCCTCCGCGGTGACTTTGCAGCCGTCGATGACGACTTTTGTGCCCGCGGGGACTGCGACAGGTTTTCTACCAATTCGTGACATGATGATTTATTCCTTTCCTGCGCTTACCAAACGTAGGCAAGCACTTCGCCGCCGACGTTCTGTTTGCGCGCCTCTTTATCGGTCATAACACCCTTTGAAGTCGAGACGACCGCAATGCCGAGGCCTTTCATGACCTTGGGCATTTCTTCGCAGCTGGCATAAATGCGCAGACCCGGTTTGGAGACACGGCGGAGCCCTGTGAGCGCCGCGGTCTTGATCTTGCCCGAGCCGTATTTGAGCGTCACGCGAATGACGCCCTGAACGCCGTCGTCGATGGTCTCATATGCGTTGATATAGCCCTCGTCAAGCAGAATCTTGGCGATGCTGACTTTCATGTTGGAAGCGGGGATGTCAACGCTTGAATGCTTTGCCGAGCTCGCGTTGCGGATTCTGGTGAGCATATCGGCGATGCTGTCTGTAACCTGCATTGTATTTCCTCCTCCTACTTACCAACTGGCTTTTTTCACGCCCGGAATCTGGCCTTTATAAGCCAGGTTGCGGAAGCAGATACGGCAGACGCCGAACTTGCTGAGGTAGGCGTGAGGCCGGCCGCAAATTTTGCAGCGGGTGTATGCGCGCGTACTGAACTTGGCAGGTCTGGATTGACGGACCTTTTGAGATGTTTTAGCCACGGTCTTTCCTCCTTGCTTATCTCGCGAACGGAGCGCCGAGCGCTGCAAGCAGCTCGCGGGCCTCTTCGTCTGTCTTGGCTGTGGTAACGAAGCAGATATCCATGCCGCGCACCGCGTCGATTTTGTCGAATTCGATCTCAGGGAAGATCAGCTGTTCTTTGACGCCGCAGGAATAGTTTCCGCGGCCGTCGAAGGAGTTGGGGCTGATGCCTCTGAAGTCACGCACGCGCGGAAGCGCCGCGTTGAAGAACCGGTCGATGAAGTCATACATCCGTTCGCCGCGCAGGGTGACCTTTGCGCCGATGACGTTGCCCTGACGAACTTTGAAGTTCGCAACCGATTTCTTGGCCATGCAGGGAATGCCCTTCTGGCCGGTGATGGCGGATAGATCGCCGATGATGGCGTCAAGCACCTTGGTGTTGTCTTTGCAGTCGCCGCAGGCGACGTTGACAACGACCTTTTCCATCTTGGGGATCTGCATGACGCTCTTATAGTTGAACTTTTTCATCAGTTCGCCGGCAATCTCATTGGTGTACTTAATTTTTAATCTTGACATAATTTTTCGTACCCCTTAAAACATATTGCCGCATTTGGGCTGCCGGCACACGCGAACCTTGTTGCCGTTCTTGTCGACGCCGTGGCCGACTCTGGTTGCGACGCCGCATTTGGGACAGATCAGCATGACCTTGGAGGCATACAGCGCGCTCTCGCCCTTGATGATGCCGCCCGCTTCGCCCTCTTTTTTGGGTTTGACGTGTTTGGATACGAGGCGGACTTTTTCGACGATGACTTTGCCCTCGTCGGGACTGACCGCGATGACCTTGCCCTTTTTGCCCTTGTCGGTGCCGGAGATGACCATGACGTTGTCACCGGTTTTAATATGCATCTTGCTCATAAGTCAGTACCTCTCTTAAAGGACTTCGGGAGCAAGCGAGAGGATTTTCATATAATCCTTTTCGCGCAGCTCTCTTGCGACCGGTCCGAAGATACGGGTCCCCTTGGGGTTCTTATCTTCCTTGATGATGACCGCGGCGTTTTCGTCGAACTTGATGTAGGTGCCGTCTTCTCTGCGCAGTCCGGAGACCGTGCGTACGACGACCGCCCTGACAACCTCGCCCTTTTTGACCACGCCGCCGGGTGTCGCTTTTTTAACCGAAGCGACGATGACGTCGCCGATGTTGGCATACTTTCTGCGGGTTCCGCCGAGGACTCTGATGCACATCAGTTCCTTGGCGCCCGTGTTGTCGGCGACTTTCAGGTAGGTTTGCTGCTGAATCACGATTTTTCCTCCCTTACTTGGCTCTCTCGAGGATCTCGGAGACGCGCCATCTCTTGTCCTTGGACAGCGGACGGGTCTCGGTGATCTCGACGGTATCGCCGATCTTGCATTCGTTATTCTCGTCGTGCGCTTTGAACTTCGCGGTGCGTTTGACGATCTTCTTATAAAGCGGATTCTGAACGCTGTCGATTACTTCAACGACGACGGTCTTATCCATCTTGTCGCTGACGACCTTGCCGGTCCTGGTTTTTCTCAAATTTCTATCGGTTTCCATAGCGTTTCCCCTCCTATGCGTTCGTGCTCTCGCTGCTCTTGATGGTCATCTGGGTCTTGACCCGTGCGATGTCCTTGCGCAGCTGCGGCAGGCGATTGGGGTTTTCAAGCTGATTGATGGAGTGCTGGAAGCGCAGGTTGAAAAGTTCCTGTTTGAGGTCTGTGAGCTTGGTTTCGAGTTCAGCCATGCTCAGTTCCTTGATCTCGCTCATTTTCATTCTGCGTCACCGCCGTTCTCTTTACTGACGAATTTGGTCTTGATCGGCAGCTTGTGTCCGGCAAGGCGGACGGCCTCACGGGCTGTCGCCTCATCGATGCCGCTGATCTCAAACATAACTCTGCCCGGCTTGACGACCGCTACCCAGTATTCGGGCGAGCCTTTGCCGGAACCCATGCGGGTCTCGGCCGGCTTCTCGGTCACGGGCTTGTCGGGGAATACTTTAATCCATACCTGACCGCCTCTTTTGATGTAGCGAGTCATGGCAATACGCGCCGCTTCGATCTGGTTGGATTTGACCCAACCCGGTTCGAGAGCCATCATACCGAAGTCGCCGTAGGTGACTTTGGTTCCGCGGGTCGCGACGCCTTTCATACGGCCGCGCTGGACGCGGCGGTATTTCACGCGTTTAGGCATCAACATTGCCTTTTCCTCCTTCATTGCGGTCTGCATTCGTGCGCGGAGGGCGATTGTCACGCGGTCTGCGGTCGCTCTCGCCGCCGCGATTGCCGCCTCTGTTGTCGCGGGGACCTCTGCTGTCGCGGTCGTCTCTGCGCGGACGTCTTGTATCCACAAGGATCTCGCCGCGGTAAATCCACACTTTGCAGCCGATGCGGCCGTAGGTGGTCTTTGCCTCTGCGAAGCCGTAATCAATGTCGGCGCGCAGGGTCTGCAGCGGGATGGTGCCCTCGTGATAATTTTCTCTTCTGGCGATTTCGGCGCCGCCCAGACGTCCGGAAACACTGGTCTTGATGCCTCTTGCGCCGGCTCTGGTGGAATTGAACATCGCCTGTTTCATCGCGCGGCGGAAGGCCATACGGCGCTCCAGGCAGCTGGCGATCTCCTCAGCGACGAGCTGAGCGTTCTGGTTGGGGGCTCTGACTTCGATGATGTCGATCTGAACCGGCTCACCCATCATCTGCTTGCACTTGGTACGCAGATTTTCAAGGTCCATGCCGCCCTTGCCGATGATCTTGCCCGGGCGCGCGCAGTGGATCTTGATAAAGATCTTGCCGGTCTTGCGCTCGATCTCGATGGTCGGAATGCCCGCCGAATAAAGTTCCTTCTTCAGGAATTCACGCAGTTTATAGTCGCCGACCAGTTTATCGGCGAAACCCTTTTTGGAGGAATACCATCTGGAATCCCAGTCGCGAATGACGCCGACTCTCAAGCCGTTGGGGTTTACTTTCTGACCCATATTCTCGCTTTTCCTCCTTATTCTTTCTCCGCAACCGCGATCGTGATGTGCGATGTGCGTTTTAAGATTCTGACTCCGCGTCCTTTGGACTGCGGGCGCATCCGCTTCTGCACCGGGCCGGGGGCTACGAAGCATTGGCTTACGATGAGCTTGCCGCGGTCCATGCCGTTGTTGTTCTCGGCATTGGCGACTGCGGAATTGAGCAGTTTCAGGCACAGCGGGCTGGCGGCCTTGGGGGTGTATTTCAGTATTGCGGACGCTTCACTCACCGGCTTGTTGCGGATCAGGTCCAGTACGATGCAGACCTTGCGCGGTGAGATTCGGACGTGCCGAAGATATGCTTTCGCTTCCATGTCGATTCTCTCCTTTGCCGCTACGATTTACTGGGACCGCTGCCGGTGCTTGCGGTACCGGAGTTGGTGGTCTTAGAACCACTGTGGCCGCGGAATATACGTGTCGGTGCGAACTCTCCGAGACGGTGTCCGACCATGTCTTCGGTGATGTAGACCGGAACATGTTTCTTCCCGTCGTGGACGGCGATGGTGTGCCCGACGAAATCGGGGAAAATCGTCGACGCGCGGCTCCAGGTCTTGAGGACCCGCTTTTCACCGGCCTGATTCATTTTACGGATCCGCTCAAGCAAAACGGTCTGCACAAACGGTCCTTTTTTAACGCTTCTACCCATTTAAAACAGTCCTCCTTACTTGATGTTGCGGCGCTTGATAATAAACTTATCGGTGCGCGCGTGCTTGTCTCTGGTCTTATATCCGAGTGTCGGCTTGCCCCAGGGAGTGACGGGACCGGGCCGGCCGATCGGGGATTTGCCTTCGCCGCCGCCGTGCGGGTGGTCGTTCGGGTTCATGACCGAGCCGCGGACGGTCGGGCGCCAGCCCATGTGGCGTTTTCTGCCCGCTTTGCCGTAGTTGACGTTTTCGTGGTCGATATTGCTGACCTGACCGATGGTCGCGTAGCAGTTCTGAGGGATGTTGCGGATCTCACCGGAGGGAAGACGAATCAGCGCGTAGCCGTTTTCTTTGGCCATCAGCTGAGCCATGCTGCCCGCTGCCCGGACGAGCTGTGCGCCTTTTCCGTAGTTCAGTTCAACGTTGTGAACAAACGTACCGACAGGGATTGACGCGAGCGGAAGGGCGTTGCCGGGTTTGATGTCAGCGGTCTCACCGCTCAGGATAACGTCGCCGACTTTGAGATCCTGCGGCGCGATGATGTAATTCACAACGCCGTCTTCGTATTCGACGAGCGCGATGAACGCGCTGCGGTTGGGGTCGTATTCGACGGTCTTGACGGTGGCGGGCATATTGTATCTGTCGCGTTTGAAATCGATGATGCGATATTTGACGCGATAGCCGCCGCCGCGGTGTCTGACCGTGATTCTTCCGGTGTTGTTTCTGCCGGAATTCTTTTTGATGGTCTTCGTTAAGCTCTTTTCGGGAGCTGTTTTGGTAAGCTGGGAATAATCCGTGACTGTCATCCCGCGGCGCGAGGGCGTTGTGGGACGATAGCTCTTGATAGCCATTTTTATTCACACTCCTCAATCGGTTTTGCGGGCGCCCGGCAACTGCGCCCATACTTTCCACAATGGGACGTTTGAACTTTATCAGTTCATGCCTTCGAAGAACTCGATGCCCTTCGAATCGGGTTTCAGAGTAACGATCGCCTTTTTCCAGGACGATGTGTACCCGGGTTCCATACGGACTCTCTTCATGCGTCCGCGGACATGCAGGGTATTGACCTTGGCGACCTTTACGCTGAACAGTTCTTCGACCGCCTTGGCGATTTCGCGCTTGTCGGCGTTTTTATCGACTTCAAAGGCGTACTTTTTCTGTTTCATTCCCGCCATGGAGGATTCGGTCACAACCGGGCGGAGAATGATATCCTGTGCCGTTTTGGACATTACGCGTACACCTCCTCGAGTTTTTCGACCGCCGCTTTGACGATGATCATCTGGTTGTTGTTGAGTATGTCATAGACATTGATCTCGCCGGTGATGGCAGGTGTGAGGCCTTCGATGTTTCGGGCGCTCAGAATCACCTTTTCATTGACTTCCGGCATGACCAGCAGGGCCTTGTTTTTGAAACCGACGGCGGAGAGGATCTCTGCCATGGTCTTGGTTTTGATTTCTTCGAGCGCCAGCGTGTCGAGCACGATGATCGAGCCCTCGGCTGCTTTGGAAGACAGCGCGGACTTCATCGCGAGGCGCTTGAGCTTTTTGTTGAGCGAGTACCGGTAATCACGCGGCTTCGGGCCGAACGCGATACCGCCGTGTCTGAAATGCGGAGCGCGGGTAGAACCCTGTCTTGCGCGGCCGGTGCCCTTTTGACGCCACGGCTTTTTGCCGCCGCCGCTGACTTCGGCACGTGTCTTGGTCGACTGGGTGCCCTGACGCTGATTGGCGAGGTAATTGACCACGACGGCATGCATCGCGGTGGTGTTGGGCGTGATGCCGAACACCGCATCGGAGAGTTCCATCTTGCCGACTTCTTCGCCTTTGATATTGATAACGTTTACTGTAGGCATTGTAGTTCCTCCTCCCGCGTTACGCCTTGACCGTGTCCTTGAGGAACACGACAGAGCCGTTCGGGCCCGGGATGGCGCCCTTGATCGCGATGAGATTATTCTCTGCATCGATCTTGACGACCGAGAGATTCTGAATGGTGACCTGTTCGCCGCCGAGGCGTCCGGGCATCTTCTTGCCCTTGACGACGCGGGACGGGTCGGTGTTTGCGCCGTTGGAACCGCCGTGTCTGGCAACCGGGCCGGAGCCGTGGGTCATCTTCAAACGGGAGAAGTTCCATCTCTTGATGACACCGGCAAAACCTTTGCCTTTGCTGATGCCGGTGACGTCGCAGCGGTCGCCCGCTGTGAAGACGTCGGCTTTGACGATGTCCCCGACGTTGTATCCCGAGCAGTCCTCGAAGCGGAATTCCTTGATCACGCGTTTGGGCGCGACGCCCGCTTTTGTGAACTGACCTTTGAGCGGTTTGCTGACCAGCTTATCTTTGATGTCGCCGAAGCCGAACACGACGGACTCATATCCCTCGTTGGCGGTTGTTTTACGGGCGATGACGGTGCAGGGGCCCGCGACCACGACGGTCACCGGGATGACCTTGCCGCTCTCATCGAACAGCTGAGACATACCGACTTTTTTTCCGATAATGCCTTTTTTCATTTATTTTTTTCTCCTTTTCAGGTTATTGGTTGGCTCTCGCCAACATGACCTCGTCTAATCGTATCAGATCCTGATCTCGATTTCGACGCCGGCGGGAAGTTCGAGGTTCTTCAGAGCTTCCAGAGTCTTGCCGTTGGGCTTGATCACGTCGATCATGCGCTTGTGAGTTTGAAATTCAAACTGCTCACGGGAATCCTTATACTTGTGAGGGGAGCGCAGGACGGTGATGATCTCGCGGTCGGTGGGCAGCGGTACGGGTCCGCTGATCTTGGCGCCGGTTCTCGTGACGGCTTCGACGATTTTCGCCGCGGACGCGTCGACCAGAGAGTGTTCATAGCCCTTGATTCTGATTCTGATTTTTTCGCTGACTGCCAATTTAATCGCCTCCTAAAATATTTGTGCGATCCGCTCAATTGTACACCCTTCCGCGTGTTTCGCAAAGTTCCCGTTAAAATCGCCGGATCGTTTTTCCTGACTTTATCCGGCGACGCCCTTTACGTAATTTAAACGTATATGGTGTACCATTGATTTCGCCCGGTTCATAGACCGGACATACTCCGCAGAAATTCCCCTGAGCGGTTTTAAGACGCTTTTCGCGTCTTTACGCCGGAAGCCGGAACTGGTGATTCCGACCGGCCACCTTCTGCATCTTCGCACGCTGCAAAACAGTCATAACCTTTGTTTTGGACAAAGGACACCCGTCCTTCAGACAGGCGCTTTGAAAGTATATCACAAAGAAAACCCCATTGCAAGCACTTTTTTAAATAAA
Source organism: Oscillospiraceae bacterium (assembly GCA_035353335.1). Lineage (NCBI taxonomy): Bacteria > Bacillati > Bacillota > Clostridia > Eubacteriales > Oscillospiraceae > Oscillospiraceae bacterium. The sequence goes on from DAOPZJ010000019.1 coordinate 22,161, forward strand.
TTTCAGCATTTTCGGCATGGTAAAATTTCACTCGGAAAACCGGTTTTTATTGTGCCCGTTATTGATGTATATAGTGTATAGGTCATCACAATGTAGGAGCGAACATTGTTCGCCCGTCAAATAAATGCGTATAAATACGAAACGAAATGCATTCGCAAAAAATTCCTCTCTGTGGAGCGGTGGTCATTTTTAAGATGACAACCAAAGCCATCCCCTTTTGATGCAAATTTAAACAGAAGAGAGTTTACGGATCTGTCACTTTACACTTTACTCTTAGCTTTCTTGAGCGGGCGATAAAAATTGCGCTTCCGGCGTGAAAAAGCCCCGCATGAACCGTAAAGTTCACTCGGGGCTCATTCAATTTTAACTTGGACTTAAATTCTGGCGACGCCGGACTTTCTGGCGGCTTCGCGGACGGCTTGTGCGACAGCGCCGCCGACTCTCGGGTCAAACGGGGCCGGGATGATGTATTCGGGGTTCAGTTCATCGGCTGTGATGAGGCCGGCAATCGCCTTGGCGGCGGCAATCTTCATCTCGTCGTTGATGTCGCCGGAGCGGACATCCAGAGCGCCTCTGAAAATACCCGGGAAAGCCAGAACATTGTTGATTTGGTTGGGGAAGTCGGAACGGCCTGTGCCGACAACCTTGGCGCCGGCAGCCAGCGCATCGGAAGGCATGATTTCCGGGGTCGGGTTCGCCATGGCGAAAATGATCGGGTCTTTTGCCATCGTCCTGACCATTTCCTGTGTGACCATGCCCGGGGCGGACAGTCCGATGAAGACGTCGGCGCCGACGATGACTTCTTTGAGGGAACCGGTTTTCTTTTCAAGGTTGGAAATCTTGGCCATTTCGGCTTTTGCGGCGTTGAGATTGTCCCTGCCTTCGTAAATGGCGCCTTTTGTGTCGCAGAGGATCACCCTCCTGAGGCCCATGCTCATCAAAAGCTTTGTTACGGCGATACCGGCGGCACCGGAGCCGTTCACAACGACAGAGACGTCGTCGATCTGTTTTTTGACAATTTTTAAACCGTTGAGCATCGCGGCAAGCACGACAACAGCTGTGCCGTGCTGGTCGTCATGGAAAATCGGAATATCGCAGGTTTCCTTTAAACGTCTTTCAATCTCAAAGCAACGCGGAGCGGCAATATCCTCGAGGTTGATGCCGCCGAAGCTGCCCGCCAGCAGAGTGACCGTTTTGACGATTTCATCGACATCTTTGGAACGAATGCACAGCGGAATCGCGTCGACGTCGCCGAATGTTTTAAACAGGACACACTTGCCCTCCATGACCGGCATGCCGGCTTCGGGGCCGATATCGCCAAGGCCCAAAACGGCGGTTCCGTCGGTGACGACGGCGACAAGGTTGCCTCTTCTGGTCAGGGTATAGGATAAGTCAACGTCCTTTTGGATTTCAAGACAGGGCTGTGCGACGCCCGGGGTATAAGCCAGTGAGAGATCCTGTTTGTTCTTGACCGGTACGCGGCTGATGACCTCAATTTTCCCTTTCCACTCACCATGGAGCTTCAAGGACTCTTTTGCATAATCCATTGCATTTTCCTCTTTTCTGTATTCGTTCGCGTCTTTCGCGTGTGCCGTTAAAGCATGTGCTTGAAATTTTCTAAAAATGCCTTGATTTGCGCCGCGGAATTTTGCAGAAGCTCGATTTCCTTGTCGTTGAGGCTGACATCAAAAATCTTTTCCGCCCCGTTTGCGCCGACGATGGCCGGCAGGGAGAGCGCGACGTCATCAATACCGTACTTCCAGTTGTTGATAATGGTACTGACCGTTCGAATGGTTTTTAGATTTTTCAAAATGGTCTCTAACAATGAACAAATGACAACAGCGATGGAATAATAGGTCGCGCCTTTGTTCTTGATGGTCTGCGCACCCGCCGTGCTGGTTTCCCGGGCGATAAAGGCTTTTTCTTCTTCGCTCAAAAAAGCGCCTGTGCCCGGGATCAATATTTCGTCGATGCTTGTGCCGACGATGGTGGTTTTGGACCAAACCGGGAACTGGCTGTCTCCGTGTTCTCCGATGATGTAACCGTGAATGTTATGCACATCCACGTCAAATTTTCTGCTGAGCAGATAACGGAAACGTAAACTGTCAAGGGTCGTGCCGGTTCCGAAGACACGGCCGTTTTCGAGGCCGGACCACTTCTGAATCATATAGGTCATGATGTCCAACGGGTTGGAGACGACTAAAATGACGCCGCCGTTGTAATATTTCATCACCTCGGTGATGATATCTTTTGCAATCGGGACGTTTTTATTGGCCAAATCAAGTCTGGTCTCGCCCGGTTTTCTGCCTAATCCCGCTGTAATGACGATGACGTCACAGTCGGCGCAATCACTGTAATCGCCCGCATAGACTTCCATCTGACCCAAAAATGCCAGGCCGTGGTTGATATCCATGGCCTCGCCGATTGCTTTTTCTTTATTGACGTCTATGATGACCAGCTCACTGGCTATCTGTTTGAGTGAGATCGCAAACGCAACGGACGCGCCGACAAAACCGGCGCCGATGATTGCAACTTTGAATTTCCTCTGGGTTTACTCATATAAATCCTCGCTTGTTCTTTATTGGGCCGTTTTTTACTGTCGAAAGGATAAATTCCGACTTCGCAATATACTAACAAATCACAAAACAAATTGCAATATAAAATGGCTTTTAAATGTAAAATACAAAATTAAATCCCCGCAGGCTTATTGCATATGAAAAATTCAAAAAGGACAGCCGAAACCGTCCTCTTGATTTCGTATGACCCCTCCAAAGGGGAATTTCCGGAACTGTCATTTAACAATTTTAACTGCCAACTGTTAAACTGATCAGTGATTTTACACTTTGATTTTACGCTTTACCCTTGGATTTCTTGAGCGCGCTCACTTTGATCGGCAGGCCGAACAGGTTGATGAACCCGGCGGCGTCGGCCTGGTTGTAGACCTCATCCTGCCCGAAAGTCGCGGTTGCCTCGTCGTACAACGAATACGGGGACTTGACGCCCGCATTGATCAGGTTGCCCTTATACAGCTTTAATTTGACCGTGCCGGTGACCGTCTCCTGTGTCTTGTCGACAAATGCGGCGAGCGATTCGCGCAGCGGGGTAAACCACTGGCCGAAATAGACCAGTTCCGCGTATTTGGATGCGATGAGCTCTTTATAGTGCAGTGTGTCGCGGTCGAGGCAGAGGGTTTCCAGCACTTTATGCGCGCGGTATAAAATCGTGCCGCCGGGGGTCTCGTAAACGCCCCTCGACTTCATGCCGACCAGCCGGTTTTCGACCAGATCGACAAGCCCGATGCCGTTTTCGCCGCCGAGCTTATTCAAGGTTTCGAGCAGTTCTACCGGCGCCAGCTTTCTGCCGTTCACCGCGGCCGGAGCGCCTTTATCAAAATCAATTGTGACGTAAGTCGGCCTGTCGGGCGCAAGTTCCGGACAGGTACCCATCTCTAAGAATCCGGGCTTTTTATACTGCGGCTCGTTGGCGGGGTCTTCAAGGTCCATGCCCTCGTGCGACAGATGCCAGAGGTTTTTATCTTTTGAATAGTTGGTTTCGCGGTTAATTTTCAGCGGAATATGGTGCGCCTCGGCATAATCGATCTCCTCGTCGCGGGACTTGATGTCCCATTCGCGCCATGGGGCGATGATCTTCATTTGCGGCGCGAACGCTTTGATGGTCAGCTCAAAGCGCACCTGGTCGTTGCCCTTGCCGGTGCAGCCGTGGCAGATTGCGTCGGCGCCCTCTTTGAGCGCGATCTCGACGACGCGTTTTGCGATGATCGGCCTTGCAAACGATGTGCCGAGCAGATATTCGCCCTCATAAACCGCGCCCGCCTTGAGCGTCGGATAGATATAATCGGTGATAAAAGATTCTTTTAAATCCTCGATATAGAGTTTTGAGGCGCCGGTGGCCAGAGCCTTTTTCTCCAGTCCGTCCAGCTCGGTACCCTGCCCCACATCGCCCGAGACCGCGATGACTTCGCAGTTGTCGTAATGCTCTTTGAGCCATGGGATGATGATCGACGTATCCAAACCGCCCGAATAAGCCAATACGACTTTTTTGATTTGATTTGATTTCCTGGCTGCCATAAGAATCCCCCTTACGTGGTATACCGTATATTATACACATAATCAGGGGTTTGTCAAGGGTTTGTATGTAATTTTATTCAATTATAGTGAATATTTATTCAGTTTTACGTTCATTGTCTATTCAAACGCCCGCTGCTGCGTCCGCACAGAACGCATTCCGCGGACAATGATAAACGCCAGACCGACGGCGAGAAGGACATCGCCGATGCTGGCAAATCCGCCGAATACGGGTACATAGATGATGTCTCCGAAAAACGGAAAAACGGTTTTCGGCGTCATCAGCGTATATCGGAAAATCTCATTTTTCGAGAGCGCGCCGACATATCCCGCCATCTCTCCCTGTGTATCCAGATAAAGGTTTTCCGCAACCGGCATCCTAAAACCGTTAAACGAGATTACCAGAAAATTCATCAGTGTACCGGCGCCGAACAGGCAAAACTCAAAGCGGAATAAATTCAGGATGATGAAGACAAATAGCACGATATATTGCGCGGTGATTAAAATCCAGCTGTACGGGACAAAGGCGGGCCATATTTCAGCCAATTGAGCGCCGCCCGCATCCATGATGTAAGCGATGATCGGAAGCCACAAAGCCCGGATTTCGGTGTGGAGCAGGCCTTTGACCCTGCCACCGCAGATATATCCGAGCAAAACACCGAAGACCACTACCGTCAGCGCTAACATAGTTCTTGTTCTCCGGGTTCTTTTTCCAATTCGGTGACCGGCTCTCCGCGTTCAAGCTGCCCTCGTTTGATTTTCAAAAATGCCTTCGCGACTTCGGGATGGAACTGCTCTCCCATGCTCTCCTCAATAATCTGAAGGGCTTTCTCGGGCGAGAAGCCCTTCCTGTAAGGCCGGTCGCTGGTCATGGCGTCATAGGCGTCCGCGACGCCGAGGATAAACGATTCAAGCGGCACTTCTTCTCCCTCGTCCACGTCGGGATAACCGCAGCCGTTGAACCATTTGTGATGATATTTTACGTACTGCACCATCTTGGGATTGACGTTGATCTCTTTTAAAATCTTGACGCCGATGGCGGGGTGAGTCGTGATCACCATAAATTCGTCGTCGGTCAGCCGGCCCGGTTTGCCCAAAATCGTGTCGCCGATGCCGATTTTCCCGATATCATGTAAAAGCGCCGCGATCTTGACAATCTCGGTCTGTGCCATCGGCATTCTCATCGTCATGCAGATTTCCTCCGCATAGGCCTCGACGCGCTGGGAGTGACCTTTGGTGTAGATGTCCTTGGCTTCGAGGGTGACAACCAGCGTCTTGACCATCTTATAATATTGGTTTTTGCTGTCGAGGTACAGATTGAACGAATATCGCGCGAGCAGCAGCGGGAAGATAAACAGCAGCACCAGATACTGACCGGATTCGATGCTGAGAATATAGGCGAACAGGAGGCCGAACGGCGCGATGCTCGCAAGGTTCGGAAGCAGTTCGCCGAAGGTCGCCGCAAACGCGTCGATCGGCTTCATCATCTTTCCGAGTACGAACAGCGCGACGAGCAGCAGATAATTACAGATCAGTGTCAGCACCAGGAACACGAACATCGGCCATAGGATTCCCGGCATTCTCATGCTTCCGATGGAGTAACCCATGTCTGTATAGATCTTTTCATACAGCAAGCCCGGGAAAAAGATCGAAACGGCAAGATTTCCGATATTGAAAAATGACTGGCGAACCGGTGTATTGAATATATGGCGGTATCTGACCTGCAGAATGCTGCCGTCCTTGGACTTTTGCACTTGCTTCGAAATGGCGAAAACAAGGCCTACCACAGCGATTACGACCGCCTCATAAGCCCCTTTTATCAGAAGAGTCGAAAAAATGCAGACATAGGACATGTCCAGTGACTGGTTGTTGCTGATGACGACCGGCACCGATGCGCAGATGATGCACATGATCGACATAATGATGATATACGAGAGTTCTCCGCTGAAATCGGCGGATTCGGAAATATGTCCGATCAGCTTGTCAAAGCTCAGATAGGTTATGTAAATGCCGCCGAGCGATACCGCGGCAATATAAATCTTCCATAAAATTTTGGACACGATATCCCTCCCCCGCAGGAAAAATGCGGAGCCCCCTTCTCCGCGGACCGAAGCCGTTTATTCTTGTGTAGATTTTTAAACGGCTTCATGATATCATCTGCGCGCGCCCGGATAAAAGCCGGAACTGTGATCGAATTTGAATTAGAGACGCACCTTGGTACAGCTTAGAAGCTGATCCATTTGAAGTACGCGCCGCTGGACAAAAGCAAACTAACGACTGCTGTAACAGCAAGCACGATCTTTTCAACTGTCTTCTTCATGTATATGACCTCCCGAATTTACTCTGTTCATTCGCTATTCGAACAGGCCATATTTTCGCTTCGCTGAAAGACCGGCAGATACCCGGGTCCGCGCAGACGATATTAAATTTTTAATGCTGTCCTCAGTTTAAAAATTGCACCTTCCTGTTCACCGCGTCAAGTGTGGCTTTGGCGACCGCATACATCGGGTCTTTCGGGTCTCCCGCCGCGCCGACGAGCACCTCGTTGCTGCCGACCGTGTTGGAACTGACCAATACGACCTGCACTTTCAGATCCGCCGTCTCAAGTTCTTTGACGTCCAGCACCGTAAATCGGTTGGCGTCATGCAGATATTCTTTAACCGCGTTTAGTGTTGCCTCGGCGATTATCCGGCGGCGGCCGTAGGGAGTATTCGCGTAAACCGCCCGCCCGGTATATTCCTCGTCTCCGTTCTCAAGCACAACGGTTGCGGTGACTTCTTCTTTGGTCGACGAAATATCGACCCGCTGGCAAATCAGGCGAACCGCTTTGGGCCCGTGCGCGATATTCGCGGACTGCAGCTGCGCAATGCTCACAATCCGCCGGTCCAGAACGAGGTTATATTTCGCGAACATCGTCGACTGGATATCCCTCAGAACCTGTTTCGGCGACCGGGTGATGTCGGAGAGCACATGGATGTCTGTCGGATCACCGGCATCTGAATAGGAAAAACGGACATTCAGAACACCGGGAAGTGAGGAAATCGTTTTTTGGCAATCCTCGAACATCTCGGTCTTTGTGTTAAAAACTTTGTTCTCGTTCTCCATGCTTCCCTCCGCTATTTTCCGTAGTGTGGCTTGTAAAAATTATACATTGTAAATCCGGCATTGTCAACGATTTTTGACAAAATAGCCAACAATTACCTCTGTGAGTGTTTTTTGCGGGAAATATTCGGTTTTTCTGATGTTTTTCCTCATAAAATCTTCATAATTTAATAAATATATCCACTTTACCAATTTTTGATTTTACAGGCGTAAAAATATTTTCATAAAATTTTATACCATTTTGTGGCATATTATTGCAATTTTCGACATTTGTGATAAAATACTCATCGTTTACAAGGAGGGATTTCCGATGTCCGACAGAAAAAATTGGCCGCTCGCGGTATCGCTGTGCGCCCGTTCGCATCCGACCGAAAACGACTTTTTCGAGCTGAACGCAGCCGGGGTAAAAGCGATTGAGCTCAGTTATGCCTATTCCCTTTATCCCGAAATCGAATGGAAAAATATACAGACCTATTCAAAACAGAACGGCATCGCTCTGTGGTCGTTTCACCTTCCGTTCGAACATCAGAAAACCAATCCCGCGCACCCGGATCCCGCCGTAAGAACCGGGACCCTTCGTTATGACGCTGAACTCGCGAAACAAGCCGCGGACATCGGCGTCAAAGTGCTGGTCGTCCACCCGAGCGGCGAGCCGATTGAAGAATGCGACCGTGCCGAAAGCATGAAGGAGTCGAAAAATTGGGTGTCAAAACTGGCCGATCTGGCCGAAACCCTCGGTATGAAAGTCGCCGTTGAAAATCTCCCGCGCACTTGTCTCGGAAGAAATGCTTCGGATATGACGGAGTTGCTTGAAGACCCCCGGCTTTTCGTCTGCTTCGACACCAATCACCTGCTGATGGATACCCACGAGGAACTCATCAAAGCCGTTTCGGGGCGGATTTTGACCCTGCACGTCTCGGATTATGATTTCATCAACGAACGGCACTGGCTGCCCGGCGAGGGCAAAACCGACTGGCCCGAATTGATTGCCGCACTTGAAAAAGCGGATTACGACGGCCCCTGGCTCTACGAGATCTCGCGCCTCCCCGAAAAGACGATCGTGCGCCGCCCTCTTGCCTGGCGCGATTTTGCCGATAACCACGCGGCTTTGATGACGGGCAAGCAGCCCGACCGCTTCGGCTTCCCGCTCTGTGATCCTTTACCCATGTGGGTGGATTGACTCATGTAGGGGCGTTACGGGCACGACTCGCCTTGGCCGTCCGAAAACTGCGGGGCGTGTATCCGCACAGACGCGCAATGCGCGCCCCTACCCGATGAATGATAAACCGGCGGCGCGAAAAATGATTTCCGCGCCGCCGGTTTATGTATCATTTATAAGATGTCCGTTTTCCACAGTCCGTGGAGGTTGCAGTAGGCGTAGGCCGCGACCGCTTTATCTCCGGTCAGCGAGAAGACCGCTTCGGGTTTATCGCCTGGCGCAAGGCATTTGCGCTGTCCGCCGTTTTCGGTCTGGAGATAGACCCACATGATGTAGTGTTCCGCAAGCATCGGATGCGCGGCGGAGCCGACCGCGACGGTGACCAGATCGCCTGTGACAGTGACGACCGGCAGATGTTTTTCATGGCTGGCTTCAACCGTGTTCGGCACGAGCGCGGTCATGGGTTCTCCGCAGCACACGACCGGCACGCCGGACGCATGAATCACTCCGATGATATTCCCGCAATGTTTACAAATAAAGAATTTTGTCTCGCACATGTTGATTCCGCCTTTCGATTGTTGTATTTTTTTGAACCGATACGGTAATTTTCACAAACTCATCATCGGTTTATGGTTTGATTATATCGATTCGCATGCGCGGTGTCAACACTGCGGATTGTGATAAAATTACTTGACAAAAAACGGTTCATATGATAAATATGTATCCGGCATATGCCGGAAAAGGAGGCGATTTCATGCCGCGGCCGATTAAACCCCGCTATGTCTGCCGAATGCCGAAATTCGGATGTTTACAGCCGGGCGCGGTTTCAGGGGGCGAAATCACCCTCACCGTCGAAGAATACGAGGTCATACGCCTTATCGATCTCGAGAATAATACGCAGGAGGAATGCGCCCGCCAGATGCGCGTCGCCCGGACCACGGCTCAGGGCATTTATGAAACCGCCCGCCGGAAACTGGCGAAAGCCATCGTCGAGGGCAGAAGCATCGTGATCTCCGGCGGCGATTATATTCTCTGCGGCCAATACACCTGCGAATGCGGAAACGGATGCGGACGCGTCGGCGCGCACGGCTGCCGCCGACGGTGCATCGATACAGACAAGGATCAAAAAATCGGATAAAACCGAATCTTATTCCATAACGAAAAAGGAGATATTTCATGAGCAACGGCAACGAATGTTCCCACAACTGCGAGAGCTGTTCTTCAAACTGTTCCGAGAGAAAAGCCATACAGGTCGAAAAGCTGCACGATATGAGCAGCGTGAAAAAAGTCATCGCGGTATTGAGCGGCAAAGGAGGCGTCGGCAAATCGCTGGTCACCGGCCTTCTCTCCGTGCTCTCTCAGCGTGCGGGAAGCCGCACCGCGATTTTGGACGCAGACATCACCGGCCCTTCGATCCCGAAGGCCTTCAATATCCATCAAAAAGCCGAGGGCACCGAATCGGCTCTTTATCCGGTGCTCACCAAGACCGGTATCCAGATCATGTCGATCAATGTGCTGCTCCCGAACGAGACCGATCCGGTGGTCTGGCGGGGCCCTGTCATCTCAGGCGCGGTCAGGCAGTTCTGGACCGACGTTATCTGGAATGACGTCGACATCATGTTCATCGATATGCCGCCGGGAACCGGCGACGTGCCGCTGACGGTGTTCCAGTCGATTCCGATTGACGGCGTAATCGTCGTCACCTCCCCGCAGGAACTGGTCTCGATGGTCGTCGAAAAGGCGGTCAATATGGCAAAAATGATGCATATTCCGGTCATCGGCCTTGTCGAGAACATGTCCTACTTCGAATGCCCGAACTGCCGTGAAAAGCACGCGCTGTTCGGCGAGAGCCATATCGAGGAAGTCGCCAGGCGCTTCGGTATCGAAACCACCGCGCGCATCCCGATCAATCCGAAACTCGCCGCCGCCTGCGACAAAGGCATGATTGAGCTCTTCGAAGGCGATTGGCTCGACGGAATGCTCAAAAAAATCGAAGCATTACCTACAAAATAGCGTAGGGGCGATTCGTAATCGCCCGTTATGTAGGGGTCGGCATCCCCGTTCCTGCCGCGCAGATTACGACCCGTGATAACGCAGAGGTGTTTTGTATCGCGTTCCTGTAGGGAAAGGTCTTCGGCTTGTAGCTGATAACCTTCTCCGAGCGGGCTGAAATGAACCGCAACGGTTCGATGCATCCCGCCTGCATGTAATATTCTATATTTCTAACAATATAAAACTTTGCAATCTGTGCAACAAAAAGCGAGAGGCCTTCCTTCCGGAAGGCCTCTTGGTTTTATCTTCTGAATTCTTAATTCTTAATCCTGAATTATCTTACTCCGTTCTCAGCGCCACGACCGGGTCTTTCTTGGCGGCGATGCGCGACGGGATAAAGCCTGCGATCAGCGTCAGAATCATGCTGCCTGCGATCAGCGCAACGGCGTGATACAAACTCATACTGGCGATGCCGGGAATCTCGGTCAGCCGCAAAATGATTTTATTGATCGGTATCGTGAGCAGATAGGATATCCCGACGCCCATCACGCCCGCCGTAAGCCCGATGATCAGCGTCTCGGCGTTGAACACCCGCGAGATGTCCTTCTTGCGCGCACCGACGCTGCGCAGAATTCCGATCTCCTTGGTGCGCTCGATGACCGACACGTAGGTGATGATGGCGATCATAATCGTCGAGACGAGCAGCGAAATCGCGGCGAATCCGACGAGCACATAGGTCACGGTGTCCAGCAGCGTGCCGGTGATCGAGGTAATTAACTCCGCCATATCCGAATAAATCAATTGTTCTTCATCCGGTTTTCCCGAGTTGTAGTCGTCGAGCCAGGCCTTGATTTGATCTTTGCTCGCATAGTCCTTGGGGTAGATGTTGACGCCGGTCGGCGTGGTATCGGCGCCGAGCGCGAGCAGCGCCTTGTCCTTTTCACTCACGTCGGTAAACGGCGTTCCGAGCAGAACGTTCTTGTCCGAAGCGTTCTGTGCCTTGGCGATTGCGCTGTTTTGCGCATCCGCGACGACGGCATTGGTCAGCGCGGTCGTATAGGCGATGCCCTGCGACAGATAAGTGCTCGACGCGTCAGGTTTGGCGCGCAGGATTCCAACGATGGTCAGCGCGGTTCCGGCATCGCCGTCATAGAGGTTCCCGTAGTCGCTTGGATTTGCGGCGGCAAACAGGTCGCCGTTTTGGGTATAGAAGGCATCGTTCGGAATCACTTTTAAAATCGTCTTGCCGATAAAATCAGTCAGCTTGTATTGCGCGGTCTCGCCGGTGATGCCGAGCTGCTCAAAGAACGATTTATTGATGCGGTTATATTCGTCGACCACTAATACAACTTCGTTTTTTAACTTTGGCATCCGGCTTCCGTCGCCGATCAGGTCATAAAGCGACAGGATGAAATCGCCGCTCTCGGGCAGTTCCTGCCAATAGAGGTTTCCGCTGAACTGCGCCATGGTCAGGTTGTTGACGGAAGTTTTAAATTTGACGACGCTGTCCTGTCCCTTGGCCAACAGGTTGATGGTCACGGCATGGGTATAAGAGATGTTGTTGACCGTACCGGGCAGCGCATTCTCGATCCCGCCGACATAATCGAGATATTCCTGCGAGATCACGTTTTTGTGCTTGGTGGTGTTGGCCTCGCTGTCGTAGGCATACAGCACATTATCGGACGGATATTCCTCGAAATCAACCGCATTCTTGACCATAAGTCCCGGACGCCTCGTCAAATCAATGCTTTGTTCGCCCGCGGAGATCGTGACAGGAAAGCCCGAAAGCGTGTCGGACTGCATATCGCTCATATAGTTCGAAAGCCCGCTCGAGAGCGCCAGCACGAGCGCCACGCCGATGATGCCGATGCTGCCGGCGAATGAAGTCACAATCGTCCTGCCGCGCTTGGTCATCAGATTGCGAAACGATAACGACGTCGCGGTGAACAGCGACATCGAGGTCTTTTTAAACTTTTTCCCTGTTTTCGGCGGTTCTTCACTGAGTTCTTCCTGTGCGGGATTGTTATCGGATTGGATTTCGCCGTCGAGCAGCCGCACGATGCGGGTGGAATATTTATCGGCCAATTCGCCGTTGTGGGTGACCATAATCACAAGACGGTTCTTTGCGACCTGTTTTAAAATCTCCAGAATCTGCACGCTCGTATGGCTGTCTAATGCTCCGGTCGGTTCGTCGGCGAGGACGATGTCGGGGTCGTTGACGAGCGCCCGCGCGATGGCGACGCGCTGCATCTGCCCGCCTGAGAGCTGATTGGGCTTTTTCTTGATCTGGTCGGAAAGCCCGACGTCGGCGAGCGCCTGTTTGGCTCTGCGCCTGCGCTCCGCGACCGACACGCCCGAAAGCGTCAGCGCGATCTCGACGTTTTGCAATACGGTCTGGTGGCCGATCAGATTATAGGTCTGGAACACAAAGCCGATTGAGCGGTTGCGGTAGGCGTCCCAGTCGCCGTCTTTGTATTTTTTGGTGGAAATCCCGTTGATCACGAGGTCGCCGCTGTCGTAGCGGTCGAGCCCGCCGATGATGTTTAACAAGGTGGTTTTTCCGCAGCCCGACGGCCCCAGAACCGAGACGAATTCGCTCTCGCGAAACCCGAGCGAAACGCCTTTCAACGCAGTGACGATCTCTCCGCTCTTATAGGTCTTGACGATGTTCTCCAGTTTGAGTTTTAACATAGTTCCTCCGTGTTTATTTTAACGATAAGTTGTTTCAGAATTCTTCGGGTTCCTCGGGATTCGTCCCCGCTATGTCGCGGAAAATGTCCGCGACGCGCGTTAAGAGGTTGATCAGTTTATCCGTATCCGCTTCACCCAGTTCGATTCCGAGCTGCTTCAATACACCCGCCATAACCGCCTCTGCCTCCCGCACCGCCTGTTCTCCTTCCCCGGTCAGGTGAATTTCAAAGCTCCTGCGGTTGGTTTTGTCGATGGTGCGGATGATATATCCCCTTTGCTCCAGCCGATTTAGAATCCGTGAGATCATCGGGCGCTTCATCTCGAGTTTGCCGGATAAAAACGCCGCTCTCGGAAATCCCTCAAATCCGGGGCTCATGCAGTCCCCGCTTTTTTCACTGAGCATTTTTAAGACAAAAAATTCGCCCTGCGACAGATTCCCGCCCGCAAAAATGCGTTTCAACTGCCGTCGGATATCGCCGAACGCCTGTAACAGCTGCATCCCCTGCGTCTGTTCCATAAAAGTTCCCTCCAAAAAGTTAACCGATACAACAGTTAACATGGTTAACCATTATATCAGCCGTTTGTGAAAAGTCAACAGTTTTTAAAAATATTTTTTGTGTATTTTACAAAATTGAGCGACTCTCGGGATCAAGCGGTTTCCCGTTTTCATCAAAATTCTTTTTCAAGGCGATTTCGGTCGGTATGATTGATAATATCATCACCAAAACTTGTATCATGCAGACCGCCGCGCCGAAAAGCCCGACCGTGTCGTCGTCTTTTCCGAGCGCAAGCAGCATCACGGCAGCTGAAACCGGCAATAAAATCAAGCCGCAGATCGCCCAGATTCGCCCCGAATGCCGGTGCGCAAAATCCCAGGTCTCTTTGCTTTTCATCGAGCGTGCGGTGCGGTAGCCGACGATGTAATTGATCTTTTTGGGCGGGTGATTTCTGAAATATATACCGAACCCGATCATTACGCAGGGAATCAGCAAGCACATCACCAGCATAAAAACCCAAAAATCCATATAACGGCCTCCAATCTTCAAACTGCTGCAACGGACTCTGTATGTCCGCGTTTGTATTCCGTTTCATATGTCCGTCTATAAAAAGAAACAACCGTCAGGCGCTCCTAAAGGGTTGTTTCATGATATCGCATGTTCAGTGGTTGACCGAGCCCCTGCCGCCGACACGCAGGCGCAGCACGGCTCTTGCCAGCTTGTTTTTACTCGCGGCAAATTGCAGATTGCTCTCTTTTTGCCGCAATTGCTCCTCAGCGTGCATCAGTTGAATTTTGGCGCGGTTGACGTCGATCTCCTCCGGCCATTCGGCGGTCTGAACCGTGATCAGCGTATGGTTCGGGCCGGCGCGCATAAACCCGTCGGAACACGCCGCCGAGCGCCAGGTGCCGTCGGCTTTCTGAATGCGAACTTCTCCGACCGCAAGCGAGGTGACCATCGGGACATGCCCCTTTAAAACGCCGAGTTCGCCGTCGATCGCGGTGACGATGACCTGCTTTGCCCGGTCGCTGAAAAAAGTGCGCTCCGGCGTGATGATTTCAAGCAAAAAGGTGTTTTCAGCCATAAAGCCGACCTCCTTTCACCAGCTGAGAGTTATGCTTTTAACTTCTCCGCGTTTTGGCGGACTTCATCAAGCGTACCCGCCATATAGAACGCGGCCTCGGGCAGATCGTCCGCCTCACCGTCCACAATCGCCTTAAACCCGGCGATGGTCTTTTTGAGCGGGACGTATCGCCCCTCCTGTCCGGTATACTGGGTCGCGACAAACATCGGCTGAGATAAAAAGCGCTGGATTTTACGGGCGCGGTAGATGGTCTTGCGATCTTCCTCGCCGAGTTCCTCCATGCCCAAAATCGCGATAATATCTTGTAATTCTTTATAGCGCTGCAAATTCTCCTGCACGCGCCTTGCGACCTGATAATGCTCTTCGCCGACGATGCGTGGCTCCAGAATCCGGCTGGTCGAAGCCAACGGGTCGACCGCGGGATAGATGCCGAGTTCCGAGATGGCGCGCGATAAAACCGTCGTGGCGTCAAGGTGGGAAAAAATGCTCGCAGGCGCCGGGTCGGTCAGGTCGTCCGCAGGCACATAAATCGCCTGAACCGAGGTGATGGATCCGTTTTTGATCGAGGTGATGCGTTCCTGGAGCAGGCCGACCTCGTTTGCGAGCGTGGGCTGATAGCCGACCGCGGACGGCATGCGACCGAGCATCGCCGAGACCTCGCTTCCGGCCTGGATATAACGAAAGATGTTGTCGATGAATAGTAAGACGTCGCGGCCCTTGCCCTCTTTACCCGCTTCGTCGCGCAGGGATTCCGCGACGGTCAGGCCGGTCAGCGCGACGCGCATACGGCATCCCGGCGGTTCGTTCATCTGTCCGAAAACCAGCGCGGTCTTTTCGATGACGCCGGACTCGTTCATCTCCTGAATCAGTTCCTGTCCCTCGCGGGAGCGCTCGCCGACGCCGGTAAAAATCGAATAGCCGCCGTGTTCGGTGGCGATGTTGTGAATCAGTTCCATGATCAGAACCGTTTTGCCGACGCCCGCGCCGCCGAACAAGCCGATCTTTCCGCCCTTGGCATAAGGCGCGAGCAGGTCGATGACTTTGATGCCGGTCTCGAAAATCTCGGTCGTCGGGTTCTGCTGCGAAAACATCGGGGGAATCCGGTGAATCGGCAGCATCATCCCGGAATTGACGGGGCCTTTACCGTCGGCGGGGCGGCCCAAAACGTCCATGACCCGACCGAGCACGGCTTTGCCCGCCGGAACCGAGATCGGCGCGCCGGTGTCGATGACTTCAAGTCCCCTGCGAAGGCCTTCGCAGGCCTGCAGCGCGATGCAGCGCACCATCCCGTTCCCGAGGTGCTGTTCGACTTCCATCCAGACGGTCTCCCCGTGGTTTTCGGTATAAAGGGCGTTATAGATCTCGGGAAGGCGCACGCCCGAAAAATCGACGTCCAAAACGGAGCCGATGATCGCGGAGAGCTTTCCGATATTCTTTTGACTCAAATCTGCCATAAGTTACTATTCTCCAATCGGCATTCAATGCGCGGACGATAACGCGTTGACGCCGCTGACGATCTCGGTCATCTCCCGGGTGATCGCGGCCTGCCGTGCGCGGTTATAGTCAAGCCGCAGCTTTCTGAGCATCTCTTCGGCGTTGTGAGTTGCGGAGGTCATTGCGTTCATACGGGCGATATGTCCGCTCGCATATGACTGCACGAGCGCCCCGTAAATCGTGCCGATCAAATACTGCGGAATCAGGGTATCCATGACCTGTTTGGGCGAGGACTCGTAGAGAATCTCGTTGTAATGCTCTCCCTCTTCCTCCCAGGTGTCGCTGACATCGTCAAAACTGCTGTATAAAACCGGGAGCAGGCGGATGATCTTCGGCTCCTGCGCGACCGACGAGACCATTTTGGTGTAGACAATATAGACCTCGTCGAGCAGTTTCTGGCGGTAGAGATCGACGATGGTGTCGGTGACAAGCCGCGCGTTTCGAAGCGACGGGTTTTGATCGATCGTCAGAAACTCCATATCGGCCATAAACCCGTGCCGGCTGAAAAATTCGCCGGCAATCTGGCCGACCGTGAAGATATATTTTTGCCTGTCGTTTCCCTGCATGTGCGCAAACGCGGCATTTAAAACATTGTGGTTGTAAGCGCCCGCCATGCCTTTATCGCCCGCGATGACGATGTAGGCATGTTTGGCCTCGGGGTTCGGGAGAATCTCGCGCCGAAGAAACGGATGCTCGACGCCGCCGGTGTGTTGAATGATATCCTTCATCGCCGCGCGCACCTTGGTGAAATACGCGGTGTTGGATTTATACAAGTCCATCGCCCTGCGCATCTTGGAAACGGAAATCAGGTACATCGCGCGGGTGATCTGATAAATTTGCGTATTCGATTTGATGTGGCGCTTGATGTCGCTTACGCTCTGCATTTGATCGGTTCACCGTCCCTTTTTATGAGAATCAATCATCGGGGTTTATTTAGCCGTTTTCAGGCCCTCCAAAAAATTGTCTTTTATTTCCTCCGTCGCCTTTTTTAATGCTTCCGCGGTCTCATCGGACAATTCGCCGGTTGAGGCGATCGTGCTGCCGATCTCGGGATGAACCGAGGACATGAAGCTGAAGAATTCCTCTTTGAAGGCTCCGATTTTATTGAGCGGAACATCGGCGAGCATCCGGTTTTCAACCGCAAAGAGGAGCATCACCTGATTTTCCGTCGAAAGCGGATGAAACTGCCCCTGTTTCAATGCCTCGGTCAGCCGGACGCCCTGTGCGAGCTGCTGCTGGGTCGAGGCATCCAGATCGCTTGAAAACTGGGAGAAGACCTCAAGTTCGCGGTATTGCGCCAGATCGAGCCGGAGTTTTCCGCTGACCTTTCGCATCGCCTTTTCCTGCGCTGAGCCGCCGACACGCGAGACCGAGAGGCCTACGTTGACGGCGGGCCGTACACCCGAGAAAAAGAGTTCGCTCTCCAAAACGATCTGCCCGTCGGTGATGGAGATGACGTTCGTCGGAATATAAGCGGAGATGTCGCCCTCCATGGTCTCGACGATCGGAAGCGCGGTCATGCTGCCGCCGCCGAGTTCGTCGGACAATTTCGCGGCGCGTTCGAGCAGCCGGGAATGGAGGTAGAAAACGTCGCCCGGATAGGCCTCGCGTCCGGGCGGTCTGTGCAGCAAAAGCGACAGCGTACGGTAGGCGACGGCGTGTTTGGACAAATCATCGTAGACAATCAGGACATCCCTGCCCTGCCGCATGAATTCTTCGCCGATCGCGCAGCCGGCATACGGCGCGCAGTACTGCATCAAAATCGAATCGCCGGCGGTGGCCGAGACGATCACGGTATAATCCAATGCGCCCATTTGTCTGAAGGTATCGGCCAGCTGCGCGACGGTCGAGGCCTTTTGCCCGATCGCCACATAGACGCAGATGACGCCCTTGCCCTTCTGGTTCAAAATCGTGTCAACCGCAATCGCGGTCTTGCCGGTCTGGCGGTCGCCGATGATCAGCTCGCGCTGACCTCTTCCGATCGGAATCATCGAGTCGATGGCAAGCAAGCCCGTCATCAGCGGCTTGTTGACTTTACCGCGCTCGACGATGAACGGAGCCGGTGATTCGAGCGGGCGGACGTGTTCGTATTCGATCAGGCCCCTGTCGTCGATCGGATTGCCGAACGAATCGATGACGCGTCCGATCAGATTGTCTCCGACCGGAACGCTCGCGACAAGGCCGGTGGTCTGCGCTTCGTCGCCCTCGGAAACGTCGTCTTCACCGGACAGCAAAACAGCCCAGACGCCCTCGTTTTTTGCCAAATTGAATGCCATTGCGACGCCGCCGTTCGGCAGCGCGAGCAGCTCTCCGTATTCGCAGTCGGGAAGGCCGTCGATTTTCACGATTCCGTCCGCCGAAAAATAGACCTTTCCGACGCTGTGTACCTGCGGTTTAAAGTCGAAGCCGCGAAGTTGATTTTTCAGCCCCCTGACAAGATCGCCGGTGGATATTTCCGAAGCGTTTTTCTCTTTCGGCGTCTTTATTCGGGGTTTCCCGGAGATTGATTCGAGTTGAAAATCAACGCTCATATTGATGACGCGATCATCGACCCGCACGACGAATCCTCCGATAATCGAGGGATCCACGCTGCGGCCCCACTTTATGCCGCTCTCATGTAAATAGGCCTCTGCTTTTTTGCAGATGCGGTCGGCGGTAACATCGTCGATTATTACGGCAGTCGTCAGAATTCCCGATTTCTCCATGCCGTGTTACTCCCGGTTCAACTTCTCGGCATAACGATTGATCATGTCGAGCTGTTCGGTCTCTGTCATCTCTTTTTGAAGGATGTTGCCTGCAATGCCGACGGCGAGTGTGACGGATTCTTTCTGCAGTTCCTCGCGCGCCTTCGTCATCTCCTCATCCTTTTTCCGCTCTGCCTGTTTCAAGAGTTCGTCGGCCTGTAATTTGGCGTTATCGATCATGGATGCCGCCTCTTTTTTGGCAGTGTCGATGATTCGGCCGGCGGCCTCACGGCCGTCGCTGTCTGCCTGCGCAAGCTTTGCGTTATACTGCTCCAGCTTTTGTTTTGATTCTTCTTCGGCTTTTGCGGCGCCGTCGAGTTCGGAATTGATCTGATCCCGGCGTTTGTTGATGAACTTCATCACGGGTTTATACAGCAAAAAGCGGAAGACAACAAACAAAATCACCAAATTGATGACGTGATAAAGGATTTTCAAAGGATCCAGATTCATCTTATTTCATGCCTTTCCGGATTTCTTTTCGGGTTGACTAAGCTTTGCTCACAATCATCAGCGCGATGACAAAACCGTAAATAGCGGTCGATTCGGCCAAAGCCAACCCCAACAGAAGGATACTGTTGATTTTGCCTGATGCCTCCGGCTGTCTGGCCACACTCTCGACAGCTTTACCCGTCGCCAAGCCCATGCCGAGGCCTGCGCCTATGCAGCAGAGGACTGCAATCCCCGCTCCGATCATTTCCATTAAAAACACCTCTTTACTGTTATTCAGAAACTATCAATTAAATACCGAAGCATCTATTCGGTTCTCTCGCGGATGAAAGACATGGTCAGCGTCATAAAAATGAACGCCTGAAGCAGCGCATGGAACAGGTTGAAATATAAAGACAGCGCCGCGGGAACCACCACCGGGATGACGTTGTAGATCAGTTCCATGACCACCAAGCCGGCCAACATATTGCCGAACAGACGGCAAGCCAGTGAAATCGGCACGGCGAAATCGGTGATGAGGATGATCGGCGATATCGCATAGGGCTTGAAATGATGAAGCGCCTTTTTGACTCCGCCTCTGATCGCGAAATAATTGATCAAAACAAAAGACATCAGCGCCAGCGCTGCGGTCATATTGATATCGGCGCAGGGGGCGCGCAGCCCGAACAGTTCGATAATGCCGCTCATCACGATAAACCCGCCGATGGTAGCCGCATACGGAGCCATGGTGATGCCGAGCTTGTCGCCCAGATTGCTGCGCGCCATGCCGTCCATCCCCGTGACGAACATCTCGAGCAGCAGCTGAAATCCGCCGGGTTTT
>DAOPZJ010000020.1 GCA_035353335.1 Oscillospiraceae bacterium
CCGTAGACGTCTTGGAGGACGTCGCTTTTGAAGACGCGGCTGTGGAAACAACCGATGACGCGGCTGTGGAAACAACCGACGACGCGGCTGTGGAAACAACCGACGACGCGGCTGTGGAAACAACCGACGACGCGACGGATTCAACCGACGGGACGGTGGATTCGACCGACGACGCGACAGACGATGCTGCCACTGACGAGGTCTCACTGCTCGTTGTCGTGCAGGCCGCAAACATGGTGATAACCATCATGAGCGCAAGCAGAACGACAAGTACCTTTTTGTTCATGTAAAAGTTCTCCTTTCGAAATCTCAGGCACAATGGCCTTGACTTCGCTATTATAACATAATTTAATAATTTATGAAAGGGTTTCCGAATTAATCTTATAAAAATCCTACATGCAAGAATATTTCCCCAACATTTATGAGCAAAAGGCGCATAAACCATCATTATCTTTGTCTATTCTGTACAAACGGAAGTGACGAAATTTGACGTTTTTATTGATATAGCCCTCCGTGATATGATTGCAGCAATAAAAATCAGAGAGCCCGGCAAAACGCCGGGCTCTCTTTGAAGACATTGGTAATCAGATGCGCCGTATCGGTTTATCAGGTGTAGGACTGATAATTGTTGACCCATCCCCAGGCCTGGTTGGCTTCCTTCAGGACTTTGTCGCCGCCGACGGCTGCCATGCTCTTCTTGTAAGTCGCGAAAAGCTTGTCAATCGTGATGCTGCTCTTCATAAATCCGTCAAAGAGGAAAGAGGTCTGATAGGAGGTAATCTCGCCGGAGTGCTTGACATAGGTCGGAGAATAGTTCTGAACGGCCTTGTAACCCTCGGGCAGGATGACGACGCGGCCCGCCGCAATCGCGGCCTGGGTCATCGCGGAGTTGTAAGCGATGGTGGCTCTTTGTCTTGCCAATGCTGCTGTTCTGCTTGTGCCTTCATTGAAGATAATGAATTTGGAAGCCGGATAGAGCTCGGTTTCAACGACGTTGCAGAGATTCGCGCTGCCATAGTAAACTTTCTTGGCCTCGTCGAAATACTTGCGGGTGTAGGTGCCGTCGGACTCTCTGATAATCGCTTTTCCGAGCAGGTTCTGATAGCTGTCAATCCATGCATCTTCAGAAGAATACAGAAGATCGACGAAGAAGTTGATGGTTTCAGCCGGCTGCGGAGTTCCGACCATCAGGCAATAGCCGCTTGCGCCTGCGGTGTTGGCCCAAAGCGCTTTGGTCTTTTTGCCGACCAGCTGGGTATCGACCCAGGTATCCTGGTTCATCTTGATCCATTCGCTGTAGCCGTCGCCGATCGCATCGGCATTGGCTGTTCCGAATTTATCCGTGAGCAGTTTATTGACCGTATACTGGCCCTGGTCGCGGAATCTCGCCTGATACAGGCAGAAGGAACCGACCTTGGCGGTCGCGAGCTGGTTGCGGATATCCGAGAAGCCGCTGTCAAAGGTGGATTTCGGAGTTAAGCCGTTTGCATAAAAGTAACGGATATACTCGATCGCCTGTCTGGCACCGTCTCTCAGAAGAGCGTCTTCAAAGCAGTTCGTGTCGGGGTTATAAGTGTAACCCATCGAGGAGTTCGGGTCGAACACCCAGGCATCGAATGCCGCAAAGATATTATAGGTAGAATAGAGGTCGCCGCCGAAGACAATCGGTATGACGCCGGTGACTCCCAGTTCCGAGCTTCTCTTGCCGAACGCGGTGATGATGTCTTTGAAGGTTCCGATGTCAAGGGTGTAGCCGACGTCCGCAAAACCCAGTTTCTTCAGCCAGTCATTGCGGATGCCCTGTGTCCACATGCCCATTTGCTGGCCCGGCAAACCCGCATTCCAGCCGTTCGGGACCGCCCAGATCTGGTTGCCGATCTTATAGACCTCACGGGCCGCTTTCGGCAGCATGTTCCAGGTTTTATTGTTCTTCAGGTATTCGTCCAGCGGATAAACAGCGTTTTCGTTGTACCATGCGAACATGTAAGACCAACCGTAGTTCTGGACAACACCGGTCAGTTCGCCCGCGGCCAGGCGGGCCGCATAAACGGTACCGACTTCGGTCTTGGTGATGCAGTCCTCACGGATCTTGACGCCGTATCTGGCGCTGAGGGTGTCGGCCCAGAGCTTCTTTTGCTCCAGGTTTTCCGTGGAATCGCCGAAATGCATTTCCTGGACGATTGTGATCGCCTGGGGCAGGTTCGGATAATCCGGGTTCGACCCGATCTTGGAGGATCCGGTCACTGTTGAGGTCTTGGAGGATGTCGCTTTCGACGATGCGGTTGAAGCAGCCGACGATGCGATTGACGCGGCTGACGAAGCGACGGATTCGACCGACGGGATGGTGGAATCGACCGACGAAACTGCAGATTGATTCGGTATGGACTCCACCGACGAACCCGCAGAAGACGACGGTTTTGAGGTCTCTGATGTCTTTCCGCTGCAGGCCGCAAACATGGTGAAGGCCATGACGAGCGCAAGCAGAATGACAAGTGCCTTTTTCTTCATGCGAAAAATCTCCTTTCACGACTGAGGCATTACGCCTCCGGATTGCCCGATTATAACATGTATAAACGAATGATGAAAGGAGATCGGTTTTTTTGCCATCCTAATCCTATATCGGAGTAATTTTGTGCATTTTGCGATTATAATGACGCAATAATCTCGATATTAATTGTGCATATTAGACAAATTAATCGTGATTACGCAGCTCCATATATGTACATGTCTTCCACGATGCGGCACTTCCGGTTTTATTTACCATTCCATGTTTTTACAGCCGTAATCACACGTATAATTCCCTGCGCATCTTTGCAGGAATCGGTATCAAACTCCGAAAAAATTTCCTCTGCCGCTTCAGCCTGCCCGATCCCAAGTTCCGCGCACAACGCTCCGCCGGCTTTCAGGCGCTCTTTGGCGAGAGAGGCAAGAACACGATAAAATTCCAGCCCGTCCGAACCGCCGTCAAGGGCGCATTTCGGTTCACGCTGTACCTCGCGTTGAAGCGAAGGAATATCTTCACTCGGAATATACGGCGGATTGCACAATATCAGATCGGGCTGCGGCAGATTCAATAATTTATTTTTACGCACATCCGCCCGAATGATCCGACAGTATTCATCTTCCGAGACATTTTCCCGGAGCATTTTCAAAGCCGCCGCATATTTTTCTGCAAAAAACACCTTTGCCTCGGGCAGCAATTTTCTCAGCCCCAAACCGACGCAGCCGCTCCCGGCGCACAAATCCCAGACGACTTTTGCCCTCGGAACGGCCTTTGCCCCGGCCCGGACAAGCAGTTCGGTTTCCGACCTCGGAATTAAAACGCCCCTGCCGACTTTTATCGTCAGGCCCATGAAGTCCTGCGTACCCAACAGATATTGCAACGGTTCTCCGGCGCTCCGTTTTTGGACCGCCTTTAAAAATTTAAAGGGATTTTTAACCTCAAAATCAACAGAAAGCTCTTCGGCGGAGCAGCAAAAAAACCGCTCGGCAAGCCAGCGCGCCTCGGCGGCGGCGTTCTCGACGCCGGCTGCTCTCAGCGTTTCTGCCGCCTCACGGCATAACTTTTTTGCGCTTTGCCTCATTTTGCTGATTCCGCAGGTTCGGGCCGATCGATTTCGGCTTTCACGGGCGGATCGACCGGAACGGTGATCTCGAGATTTAAAGTCGCCTGCAAAGAGGCAATGCCGACCTCGAGTATACCGTCGTCGTCCGGCTCCTTGGCTGTGATGCGCTGAAACCAAAGACCCGGGGCTGCGATGATACGGGTCAAAATATTGTCGTATTTTCCGCAGAGCTGTAAAAGCTCGAAGCCGATACCCATGATCACCGGCAGCAAAATCAGTTTTGCGCCGACCATGATCAGCCGGTCGAGCGCGGGAGAAGACGTGACGCCTTCAAATCGCACAAAGGTATAGATAATGATGCTGACGGCAAGCATTAAAAATAAAAAGCTCGTCCCGCAGCGGGGATGGAACCTCTTCTGCGCCCGCACATTCTCAACAGTCAGCGGAAGCCCTTTTTCGAAACAAAAAATCGTCTTGTGTTCCGCTCCGTGATACATGAATACATGCTTGACTTCTTTATTTAATGTACATAACAGCAGATAACTCACATAGATGACCAGTTTCAGTGCGCCCTCGGCAAGGCCTTTCCATCCGCCGAGAACGATGTGCTGATCAATGAGATTGACCAAAAACGTCGGAAGCCAGAACATCAAAAAAACCGCCGCGACGATGCCGAGCGCGCCGCCCAGCCAAATGGCCGCCGAAGTCAGCGTTTCGTCCCGTTTTTTCTGTTTCTCAGTCATCTTCCCGGTCTCTTCATCCTCGGGAAACGTCAGTTCGATTGAGCGATTCAAGGCTGAATAGCCGTCTTTCATCGATTCGATAAAGCCAACGATGCCGCGAATGACCGGTGCTCTCAGCCATTTGTGCTTATCCCGAACGCTGACGATCGGTGTTTTTTCGATAAAAAGTCCGCCGTTCGGAAGACGGACGACAAAAGCGCTCTGTTTGGTGGAATTGGCGCGCATCATAATGCCGCCCATCAGCGCCTGCCCGCCCACCGGGGCATAACAGACCTTTTTCTTCTCCTCTGACATGATTGATGTCCTTTCCGAACCGTAAAGCGGCGAAAATCACTCACGCCGGGCGGTCGCTTCTCAATTTTATCTGAATCTTACACGCTTGTCAATGGACAGGCAATGTGGTAATATAAGAAGCGGGTTGGAGTATGCACATGCCAATACGGCGTGTGCAAGTGCACCGATACGACGATCGGGAGGCCGAACGATGCCAAAGAGGGCGAGATTGATCGCATTTGAGGGCTGCGACGGAACAGGTAAAACTACGCAGGCGGCCCTGCTCACCAAGCGGTTGAAAGCAGAGGGATTCCGGGTTAAAATGCTCAAGTTTCCCAATTATGACAGCCCGTCCAGCGGCCCCGCAAAGATGTATCTGGACGGCGAACTCGCCAAAGACCCGAATGCAATCAGCCCGTATGCGGCTTCAATGTTGTATGCGGTCGATCGGTTCTGCTCATATCGCAGCGATTGGAAGAAGGATTATGAAGACGGCGTTTTACTGGTCAGTGACCGCTATACGACTTCGAACATGATCTTTCAGGGCGCGAAGCTGCATGACCCCGAGCGAAAAGCGTATCTTGCGTGGCTTAAAGACGCAGAATACGGAAAGCTTGGCTTACCCATACCCGATTTGGTGTTTTATCTTGACTTGCCGGTCGAAGTCAGTGAAAAGCTGGTCAGACAGCGCTCGGACAAAACGGGGCAGGGTGAGGACATCCACGAAATCGATTTAGATTACCAGCAAGCCGTGCATGATGCCGGACTCGAAATCGCACAAAACGAGGGCTGGACGGTCATCAACTGCGCTAAAAACGGACTGTTGATGCCGCCCGACGAACTGAGTGACATCATCCGGTCAAAGATTAAAAATTAGGAAGTTACTTATATGCAATTTGAGGAGGTCACCCTCTCACACCGTCCCGCTATCAACTCCATTGTCGCCGAGAGCGGAGAGCTCGGCTGCGAATACTGTTTCGGAAACTTTTTCATGTGGGCATGGCTCAATGACACCCGAATTAAAATCGGCAACAACTTTTTTGTCACCAAAGAATATATACCTTATAAGCGCTATCTTTGTCCTACCGGCAATCTCGAAGACGCCGAACTGCGGGATTTGATTTCGGCCTTGATTGACGATGCCAAACAAAACAATCACCCGTTTGCGATACACCGTGTGCGCAAGCAGTGCGTAGGTCGTATCCACGAGATGTACGGTGACCGGTTCGTCTTCACGCCGGATCGTGACGAGTTCGATTATATCTACAACCGTGAGGACTTGGCCAATCTGTCGGGCAAAAAGTACCATTCCAAGCGCAATTTCATCACCCGGTTCGAAACCGAAAATCCTGATTGGTCCTACGAGGACATCACGCGAAAAAACATTCCCGACTGCATGGAAATTTACCGCAAGTGGCTGTTGTTCCAAGTCGAAAATCCCGGCGCGGAAGTCGAATTAAAAGCACTGTCCCTCGGTTTCGACCACTACGAAGAACTCGGCTTCAAAGGCGGATTACTGCGCGTAAAAGGCGTTCCCGCCGCTTTTACTTTCGGCGAGCCGATCACAGAAAAATGCTTTGTGACCCACGCCGAAAAAGCCCTGCGCGAATACATCGGCGCTTACGCGATGATAAACCGCGAGTTCGCCAAAAACACCCTATCCGAATACGAACTCATCAACCGCGAGGAGGACATGGGCATCGAAGGCCTTCGAACCGCAAAACTGTCCTACCATCCGGTGATGCTTTATGAAAAATATATCATGACCGAGAGGAGCGAATGAACATGGTATATATCTTTATGGCCGACGGCTTCGAAGAACTCGAACTGATTGCTCCGGCGGATATGCTGCGGCGCGCAGGCGCGCAAGTCGCTCTGGTCGGCATCGGTAAAATGCAGATTACCTCTTCGCACGGTTTTAAAATCAACGCTGATCTAGCCGAGGATCTGGTAGATATGGCGAAAGCCGAGATGTTGGTTTTGCCCGGCGGCAGCGTCGGCACCAAAAACCTGATTGCAAACAATACCGTTAAAATCGCGGTCGAGACGGCAATTCAGAATAACATCTGGATCGGGGCGATCTGCGCAGCCCCGAGTTTACTGCAGCAGCGCGGATATCTGGACGGCAAAAACTTCACCTGTTATCCCGACTGCCAAAACGATTCGCTCGGCGGCCATTATACCGGAAATCCCGTTGAAATCTCGGGAAAGATCATCACCGCAAAGGGCGCGGGCGCAGCGCTTATGTTCGGCAAAGCGCTGACAGCGGCGCTCTGCGGCGTAGCGGCCGCCGAAAAGCTCTGCGCCGCCATGATGGTGCAGTGACACGCTTTTAATCATTCGGAGGGACTCATGAAACAGACACGCGAATTAAATTCTGCGGAAAAAGGAACTTACAAAGAACGGTGGCAGCGTTTCCGCCGCACCGCGATGGGCGATCTGACGGTTGCCCTGTTTTGGGTTGCCGGCGGCATTATCCTGGGCGCCTCGATGGTCGGATCCTTTTCAGACGTGTTGGGAATTATGAAAAACAGCACCCAGCGTGAGGTTCAGGTCAAAGCCGGCTGGTCAACGCTGGACATGGCTTTTGCGATGAAAAAGGCCGGCGTAATCAATCACCCGTGGGTGTTTGCGGTTTATACAATGCTCAACGACACGGACGGCACCTTTAAATCCGGCACCTATCTGCTTGACGGCGGCATGACCTACGATAAAATCATCAGTACCATCCAGCGCAAGCAGAGCAGCCAAACTGTCCGTCTCACCTTTACTGAAGGTATGAATGCCGCCGAGATCGGCGCTATGCTCGAGGAAAACAAGGTCTGTCTTAAGAGCGAATTCTTAAAAGCCGTCAACACCGGCGCTTATAATTATGATTTTATCCCCGCCGGCGGTGCCCAGAGCGGCAGATTCTACCGCCTTGAAGGATATCTGTTCCCCGATACCTATGATTTCTTTATCAACGAAAGCGTCGACTCGGTCATAAAAAAATTCCTGAATAACTTTAATTCAAAATTCACTGTAAAATTGCGCGAACGCGCGGCCGAGATGGGTATGACCCTCGATCAGGCGGTCACGCTGGCTTCGATCATCGAAAAAGAAGCCCCGGACGTGTTCGAGATGGCAAACGTCTCGGCGGTATTTCATAACCGTCTGCTCAAACCGCAGGCCTACCCGAAACTTCAGTCGAACGTGACGAGTTATTATGTCAAAAACGTCATCGACAAGGCACTGACTTTTACCGATCCGAGTTATACGCAGGTCTATGATACCTATGTCTGCAGCGGGCTTCCGGTCGGGCCGATCTGCAATCCGGGCGGCGCGGCGCTGACGGCCGCACTTTACCCGTCCGCAACCGATTATTATTATTTTGTCACCGACGCCGATGGAAATTTCTATTACGCAATGACCCTCTCCCAACACAATGCCAACATCAGCAAAGCAAGCAGAGTCGGCGCGAACATCGGCGGAACTTATACACACGACTGAGCAAAGTGTAAAAAAGGAAAATTCCATGCAAAAAATCTACCTCGACAACGCCTCGACGACACCTGTTTGTGCCGCGGCGCTTGAAAAATTCAATGAACTCTCCCGCGAAAATTGGGGAAACGCCTCAGCTTTGCACGAATACGGCCGCCGCACCGCACAAATTCTCACGGAATCCAGACGTATTTTTCTTGATCTCTTAGGTGACGGGGAATTGATTTTCACAAGCGGCGGTACCGAGAGCAACAATCTTGCGCTGTTCGGCGTCTGCGACAAGCACCGAAGCGGCAGAATCATCATCACGGCTGACGAGCACTCTTCTATGGCGAATCCCGCAAAACAGCTGCAGAGCAAGGGCTTCGAAGTGGTCTTCGTTCCATACGGCGGCGGGGAAGAGGCCTTTTTAAAAAGTTTTTCGGCGGCATTGACGCCCGATACGATCTTCTGCGGCGTCATGGCTGTCAATAATGAAACAGGTTTGATTTTTCCGGTCAAAAAAGCCGCCGCTCTCGCGCACAAAATCGCCCCGGACACTGTCTTTCACACCGATGCGGTGCAGGCGTTCTGCAAAATCCCGTTCAGCCCGAAAGCCCTCGGTGCCGATATCTGCTCGGTCAGCGGACATAAAATCGGCGCGTTTCAGGGCGTCGGTGCGCTTTGGATCAGGAAAGGCGTGAAACTCACCCCGCGTTTTTACGGCGGACATCAACAAAACGAATTGCGTCCCGGTACCGAGCCGATTGCTTTAATCGGGGCTTTCGCCGAGACAGCGAAACAGATGGCCGGAACTCTGCCCGAGCGTACCGAAAAAGCCAAGTCCTTTTTCGAGACGCTGCGCAGCCGGCTGTTCGGTACCGAAGTCCTGTTCAACGGCGCGTTCGGCTCGCCGTTCATCGGAAGCATCTCTCTTCCAAAAGTCCCATCAGAAGTTTTAATGCGGTTTTTGGAGGAGAAAGGAATTCTCGTCTCGGCAGGCGCGGCCTGTTCGGGCGGCAAAGTCAGTCCCGCCGCAGCCGACCTGATCGGCGAAAACGCCAAATACACCCTGCGCGTCAGTTTGGGCCTGCAGAACACCCCCGACGACGCCGCCGCTCTCGCGGCAGTCCTGATTTTAGCTCAGGAACGTTTTTCAAGGCAAATAAGAACTTAAATATCAGGCGGAAATCCCGCTGTTTTCATCGAATAAGGAGAAAAAATGCAGGAAGTATTATTATTAAAATTGGGTGAGACCATTTTAAAAGGCCTCAACCGCAATACCTTTGAGGACATGCTGCTGCGCAATCTGCGCCGTCGGCTGAAACGTGTCGGAACCTATAACGTCTCGTTTGCCCAGTCCACCTTCTATATTAACGCACTCAAA
This sequence comes from Oscillospiraceae bacterium, assembly GCA_035353335.1. NCBI lineage: Bacteria > Bacillati > Bacillota > Clostridia > Eubacteriales > Oscillospiraceae > Oscillospiraceae bacterium. The sequence continues at coordinate 9,429 of DAOPZJ010000020.1, forward strand.
AACAAAGAGGGCGAACTCTCCGATATCGCCAAAGCCGAAGAGATCGCCGACCGGCTGTTCGGCGTCGTCACCGTGGCGAGAGCTGCCGTGGTCGAAAAAGATTATGAAAAGATCGCTGAGACGGCGGCAGAATATTGTGCCGGCGAGCTCTCCCGCGCCAAGACCTTCAAGGTCGCAGCCAAGCGCTCGGACAAGCGTTTTCCGATGAATTCCATGCAGATCTGCGCCGAACTCGGCGGTTATCTGCTCGATAAATTTTCGAATCTCAAAGTCGATATTCACAATCCCGAATTCATTGTCACTGTTGAAATCCGCGACTTTGCCGCCTATGTCCACTGCGGCAGCCATAAAGGGGCAGGGGGCCTGCCGACCGGGAGTTCCGGTAAAGGAATGATTTTGATCTCCGGCGGCTTGGACAGCCCCGTCGCCGCATGGATGATGGCGCGGCGCGGCCAGATTCTCGAAGCCATCCATTTCGAGAGCCCGCCCTATACCGGACCGCAGGCCGAACAGAAGGTCGTTGATTTGCTGCGCAAGGTCTCGCGGTATTCCGGCCGCATCAATCTGCATATCGTCAGTTTCACCGAGATCCAGGAAGCCATCGCGGATAAATGTCCCGAGCCGCTTTTCACGATCATCATGCGTCGCTTTATGATGCGAATCGCCCAGCAGCTGGCGATTGACACCGGATGCGAATGCCTCATCACCGGCGAAAGTCTGGGGCAGGTCGCAAGCCAAACCATCGGCGCGCTCGCCTGTACCGATGCAGTCTGCGAAATCCCGGTTTTCCGGCCTCTGATCGGCACCGATAAAGAGGAGATTATTCAGAACGCCCGAAAATTAGACACTTACGATATTTCCATTCTGCCCTACGAGGACTGCTGCACCGTTTTCACGCCAAAGCACCCAAAGACCAGACCTCATTTGGAGGAAATCGAGGCGGCGGAAGCGGCACTCGATATCGGGCGCTTAATTGAAAGTGCGTTTACGACGCTTAAGAAAGTCAATATCAATCCGTAAATAATTTGCCGACTGAACATTTGGGAGGTACATAGATTATGAGGGCGGGCTTAAAAATCATTTTAATCGTATTGGGCGCCGTGCTGATCACAGGCGGCTCGATCGCCCTTACCTCGCTGACCGGCAGCGGACAGCCCGTTTTCGCCCCGACCGGCATAAGCAGCGAATCGGAAAGCGAATCGGGATCCCGTCTTATTATCGCCCCCGCCTCGGAATTATCTTTGCCGAGTTCGGCCGTTTCGAGTTCAATTCCTTCATCGGCTCCCGAAAGTTCCAAAGCAAGCAGCAAAACCTCTTCCAAAAAATCCAGCAGCAAAGCCTCGGCATCTTCTTCAAAAGCCAGCGGGGTAACCACGTCGATCAGTTCGGTTCCGAGTGCCCCGTCGACCGTCAGCACTATGACCAAGGAAGAACGCTGGGCGTCTAAAATGGCGATTTTAAACGACTGGGATCAGTTCCAGAAGATGCTTGCCGACCCCGACAACGATTTCTGGGACGACGATGAATTCTGGGAGAGTGGTGAACAGGCCTATACGATACCCGAACCGCCATCCTCCCGAACCTCTTCCGTAACATCGGTCCCATCCTATTCCGACAGCGAGCGCCTCAAGGTCATGCAGACCGATAAAGTGACAACGCGAAACGGCAGCACGCTGACCACGGATACATATTACAACACCGTATTGCGCATCATCGGGGTCGAATTGTCCCCGTCCTATTCCGACGAGTGCATCAAAGCTCAGATGGTCGCTTCCTACACTTTCCTGCGCTATCATGCGGGTTACACGACCGTCCCTCCGACGGCGGCTTTGAAAGATCTGTCGGACATGAAGGCCTATTGGAAGGACGCGGGTATGCAGCGGCTCTATAAACTGCTCGAGGAAGTCGGCGGTTACATGCTGTTCATCGACAATCACCCGATCCTGTCGACCTACGGTGCAATCAACAACGGCATGACAAACAATATCGTGGACGTCTGGGGCGGAAGCGGCAAGGACGGCTACGGCACGCCCTATACCTATTTGGCAGGCGGTATCGACTGCAGTAAATGGGATGCCAAGGCCAAAGGATACGCCTCGGAAATCATGCTGTCCTCTTCGGTCGTCAAACAACAGCTCGAGGATTATTTCGGCTTTACGCTCGGCAGCGATCCCTCAAAATGGCTGGTCGTCACTAAGACCAATAGTTTCGGTTATGTAATGACCGTCTCGGTGGACGGCAAAGCAGCCATCACCGGGAAAGATCTGCGGGGCTTTGTCTTCACAAGCGCCCGCGTGGGGGTAAAGAATTCACTTCGCTCGACCTCGTTCACCGTTGAATACGATGCGCCGGCTGATATGTTTTATTTTAAAGTCAAAGGCTACGGTCACGGCGTCGGTATGAGTCAGGAGGGTGCACAGCAAATGGCTCTCGCCGGTTACAAGTGGCAGGACATCGTCAAGTTCTACTTCCCCGGAGTTACAATCGTATAAATTTTCGCAATGTTGGGGCGAACGCAGTTCGTCCCAACATTTTTTTATTTTCTTGCAATAAATTTTCATCTCTATCGTTATAACATCGTAGGGCTTTTCGGGACCTCAAAGGATGGTGAGCATGAATACCGATCAGAAAAACAAGCTCTTCGAGTTCTTCGCCGCGGAGGGCCGGAACCTGAAACGGTATGTAACCGGAAAATTACATAACTTCAGCGAGGCGGATGCCGAGGATATCATCGGCGATGTGATGCTGAAGCTGTTTACCCGTTCACAGCCGTCCGGTCCGCTCGATAATCCCGCCGGCTATGTCTATCGCGCCCTGAACAACAAGATTATCGACTACCGGCGGGCACAAAGCCGAACCGTATCGCTCGAAAGCTGTCTGGACGAGGACGGGGAACTCAATTTAATGACGCTTCTGTCTGACGGAACTCCCGGCCCAGAAAAAGAAGCCGAACGCAGGGACTTTATGCGGCGGTTTGGAGAAGCCATCGGCGGTCTCGACCCGAAGCAGCGCGCAGTGTTTATCGCGACCGAAATGGACGGCAAATCGTTCAAAGAACTATCCGAGCGCTGGAACGAACCGATCGGGACCCTGTTGTCCCGTAAGTCCAGGGCGGTAAAAACCCTCAAAAAAATCTTAACCGATTAAATAATGAACACATTAAAAAGGAGAATTTGATATGATCTGTTCAAAATCTAAATGGAAAAACATGCCCAAGCCTCTTCGGATTATCATTTGGACAGTTTTAGGAATTATCGGAGTCGTGGGGATGGGAATCCTCTTCGGCTTGGGCATTATGTGGCTTTGGAATTGGCTGATGCCGGCTATCTTCGGCCTCGGCGAGATCACCTACTGGCAGGCAATCGGCATTTTTGTTCTTGCGAAGCTGATTTTCGGATTCGGTTCCCACAGCGAAAAAGACAATTCCAAGCCCAAAAACGGCAAAAACAAGCACTGCGACGAGAGCGGATCCGATTGGACGGAGTATGAATCGTGGTGGGAAACCGAAGGCAAAAAGTCCTTTGAAAAGTATAAAGAACAAAAAACCGAAACTACAGAAAGTGAACAGTGAGCTTTAGTGAAGTCCCTTAAAAATCTAACAGCGGAATAAGCGGTAAGTTCAGATCGGATAAAGTAAAAAGTGACATTCCCGGCCTAAACAGCCAAAGGGAATGTCACTTTAAATTTCAAAATTTACATTCACACTATTAATTTTGATTAAATTGAATCCAGAATCCGGTCGACGACCAGCTGCCGGAATTCCGGCGAAAGCATCATGAAATAGGCGGTGAATCCGGTCACACGCACCACCAGATCGGGGTATTTATCGGGGTTTTTGTGCGCGTCTAAAATCTTGTCTTTTTTAATGATATTCACGTTGATCAGCGTCCCGCCCTGGTCGACATGCCCGGCAAGCAGTGCCATGACCTTTTCGATTCCTCCCTCCTCGGCTCTCAGACCGGGGTCGAGTTCGAGCTGCCAGGGCGCGGTGTTGCCGTAACCCGGTTGAATCGCAGCGATGCCGTTTGCGACGGCGGTTGCGGCGCCGTCGCGGCGGAAGTTGTTGTTGGGATTCGCGCCGTGCGTGATAGCGGCATGAGCTTTTCTTCCGTCGGGAGTCGCGCCGACCGCCGCGCCGAATTCCATAGTGTTAGCCCAGGAAAACCACCCGGGAATCAAAATACGGTCTTCGGGCATCGGGTAGTTGTGCACCGCTTCCGAAAAGGTCCGGCTGATCTTTTGCGCCCATTTGTCGCCGCGGCTGTTGCCCTGACAATACCGGTCGGACGATTTCAACATCAGTTGAATCCGGTCATACGGCGCGCCTTCGAAGTCATGCTCCAGCGCCTCGACCACCTGACCCCAGGTCAATACTTTTTCATCTTCTATGCGCTGCTGCAAGGCGGCGAACGAATCGGCGACCGTACCGAGCGCCGCGCCGTCGACGCACAGGTTGAAATATTCGGCGCATTCCGTGATATCCAGCCCCTGTTCGAGAGTGTTGTGCATCATCAGATCGAGCACCAGTTCGGGCATATATTTGTGCATATGTTCGAGGTGAAAATTGATGCCCTGCGCGGTCGTGTCGATGGCAATATTCAGGTGGTATACAAAACGCTCCCACAGCTTTTCCGTCGAGGGGTCGGGCTCTTTTGAAATCTCATTAAATGCCACTTCAAAGACCTTTGCCGCGTTGATTTTAATCGTATCGTTAAGGGTATATTCGGTTCCGGGCATCGCGTTCCAGTGACAGCCGACCGCGACCCGGTCGCAGGCCATCTGCGGGGTCATTTTGCGGTTTTTCGCAAACCCCATCAGCCCTTTGTCGCCCGAAAACCGGGGCCACCCGTTACCGTCCTCAAACAGATATTCCACGCCCCTGCGGAACAGCTTGGGATTGATACCGTCGTAAAGCCGGATCGTGATATTAGCTGAGGTGTTCAGCCAGTGCCCGGCTTCGAGCATCAAAAATGAGAGCTCGTTGGTCTGGTCTTTTCCGTCGGCATCGTGCCCGCCGATCTGGTAATAATGCGGATTGAGCAGCATCAGATTAGCCAGGATGAAAGTCGCCTTGTCATCATCGAGAATTCCGGCGGCTTTGTCGCGCAGATAAAACGGATAGAGGAACCGGTCGATCTGCATGCCCGCGCCTTCGCTGTTGTAAGTCCATCCCGCATTCTGGAACCACCCCATCCACTGGCACATCTCCAAAAAAGTATAGGGCTCACGCTGCATCAAATTCACGTTGCAGTCATACATCTCTTGCAGCGTTTTGAGCAGGTCGGGGTCGGTCTCGGTATCGATCAACTTTTGAATCACAGGCAGATGACGCCCGATATAGCGGATAATCGCCTTGACCACGCGTATCTCGGCGTCATAAAATTCGTAATGTGACGCATCATTCAGCGCCCGATAATGTTCAAGCTTTTTCAGCAGCCCCGGAAATCCCAATTCGGCTCCGATGGTGTAATCAGGCGCGAAATGCTGGTTCGCGCCGATGCCGCTGATGATGTTATATTTTTCTTGATTCTCTTTCAAATGGTCGAAAGAGGCGATGAATTCGGGCCAATATCTGATATATTTGACGCCGGCCAAATCCTGCAGTATATAGGTGTGCCGTCCGGCTAAAATTTCGACCGGATCGACATAAGTAGGACACTCATCGAGTAATTTGGCTAAATTGACCGAAAACTCCTCGGCTCCGCAAAAAGCGCGGTCTTCCCCGGCCAGAACCGGCTCGAAATGAAACCCCTCCGGCAGCGGAATGCCGCCGTTGTCGTCGACGTCTTTATACCCTCTTTGCACGATTTTTTCGAGCGTATGTTTAATTTTTGTCTCGTGCAGCTGCGCAGCTCTCTCCCGATATGTTGCCATTATTTTTTACGCCTCCGAATTTTCAATTCAGATTTATTTTATTCCGCGATTTTGATGTTGGCAAAGCGGAAAGGAATCTTATATTTTTGAACCATCGGCCCCAACATCGCCTTGATCGCGGCTTTGTCGGGAACTTTGAATTCTTTTATAAACTCGATGTTTTCTACTTGCTTGCTCAGCCCGAGCGGGTGATAGGGAAGGACTTCGTAATAATCCAGATTCTTTAATCCGGCTGCAAATTTCACGATATGTTCGAGTTCCTCCGCCGCGTCGTTGACACCCGGAATCACCGGCGTTCGTAAAACAATTTTTGCCCCTGCCCGGTCGAGCTTGATTAAGTTTTCTTTTACGCTCTCATTGGAAACCCCGATATACTTGATATGTAGTTCCTCGTCATAGGCCTTTAAATCGATCATCCAGACATCGACAAGCGGCAGCGCAGGTTCCATCACTTCAAACGGCAGCGAAGCGTTTGTCTCGATACCGCAGCGAATGCCGTGCTCTTTGGCGGATTTGAGCAGCTCCATTAAAAACTGCGGCTGCATAAACGGCTCTCCGCCCGAGAAGGTCACTCCCCCGGTATTGCCATAATAGGGCTGATCGGCTGCGATTTCCTCGATCACTTCCCCGACGGTCATCTCTTTGCCGCATAAAATCCTCGCGCCGGAATAGCACCCCTCGGCGCAGTGTCCGCAGTGCAGACAGAGTTTTGGATTGAACACATATTCGGGATAAGTATGGATGGCCTCGGGGTTGTGGCACCACGCACAGCGCATGTTGCAGCCCTTTAAAAAAACGGTTGTCCGAATCCCCGGCCCGTCATGCACCGACGTCCGCTGGATGTTCGAAATCAGACCGCTGAGCTGACCCTCCATGTTGCTGAACCCTTTGCCTTTCCGATGATTATTCATTCACTCATACTCTATGCAGGCAGAGATCATGATCATATGATTTCCGCCCTATAAAACGGAGAAATGGACGGCGTCCTTAGTTTAGCACAACCCCGATTTCTTCGCAAGAAGTATTAAAAACGCACTTTGCGCAACATTTTGCAAGGGGAATATACTTGAATCCTGAAAGAGGAAAGCTCCTCTGTCGGCTCCGAAAGATTAAAGCCGTAATCGATTAATTCCTCTCGTTCTGCATTCTAAATTCTGAATTTATCTCTATGTCCCCCTCCCGCCTCATGCCTCCCTTGAAACGCACTCCGGAAATGTGGTAAAATGGAATCAGCAATTATGGAGGATAGGGAATGCTCAAATTCATCGTCGGCCCCGCGATGTCGGGCAAGACATGGGAAATACAAAAACAAGCTGCCGAACGCGCCAAACAGGGCGAAAAGGTGCTGTTTATCGTGCCCGAGCAGTTCGTCTTCTCCAGCGAACAGATGCTGTTAAAAGCGGGCGGGGAAGGGTTTATGCGCACCGCCGAGGTAACGTCGCTTTCTAAATTGGCGCACAAACTCGGTGCCGACGGCTGCAAAATGGCCGACGCCGCCGCCAAGCAGGCGCTGATGTCGCTTGCGGTTTCGCAGGTCTCGGACGAGTTGACGATCTATAAAAAGCAATCTGCCCGCGCTGATTTTATCTCGATGGCGCTCGCTTCAATTCACCGCTTGAAACGCGCCGGGCTCGACGAAACCAAACTGCACGACTTGTTTTTACGCGCCAAAAGCCCCTTTTTAAAACAAAAACTCTCCGATCTCGCGCTGCTCTCGGGCGCATATAACGCCGTGATGGGCGATAAATACTTCGACCCCGACGACGATATGAAGCGGCTGGCGCAGATTCTCGAGACCGATAATCCTTATAAAAACGCTTACATATTCTTTGACGCTTTCAAAGACTTCACCGGCGTGGAGTACGATGTTTTGCGCCCCTTAATCCGAGACGCAAAAGCGGCGATATATACCTTTGCCTCCGACCGGGAGAGCTTTTTAAAATGCGACGGCTGCGTACTTTTTTCCACTGTCGACCGCACCGCCTTAAAGCTCATCGAGCTCTCCGGCGAACCCTCCTATGAGATCCAATATCTTGACAATACCCATTTTGGCAATCAATTTCTTCCCGCTCTGGAACGAGCTTTCCGCACCGGGGGAACCGTTGATGTCCCTTACGACGGCAGCTTCACTGTCCGATGCTGCTCCGGCCCGGTCGAGGAAGCCGACCTTGTCGCCCGAGAACTCGAAAACCGCGTCAGAAGCGGCAAAATCCGCTATTGCGACGCGGTGATCATCGCCCGCGACTGCAAACCGCTGCAGGGGATTCTTGACCGCGCGCTTGCCAAATACAACATCCCGTTTTTTTGGGACAACCGCAAGCCGCTCTCAGCCTCGCCGATCTTCCGTTTTCTGCGCAGCGCGCTCGAAGTTGCCTGCGGAGATGGCGCAAAGCTGCTCGGTTGTCTCAAATCCGGCTTTTTCGACCTCGACCCGCAAGCCGTCTGCAAACTTGAAAACTACGCCACGGAAAACGGCAAGCGGACGCTCTCGGAATTTCGCAGCCCCTGGCCCGACCCCGAAATTGATCGAATCCGCGCCTCCGCCATGAAACGGCTTGATGCGCTCGCTGTCGGCATTGAAAAGGCAGACGCGCTCGGTTTTGCCGCGGCGATCTATGAATTTTTACAAAACAGCGGCGTGCGCAAACGCTTTGACGAGCTCGCCGAACTCGAGAAAATCCCGCGTCTCGAGGCCATCATGACCGATCCCCGGCGCGCTTACAATACCCTGATGACACTGCTCGACAGCTTTGTCGCCGCGCTCTCTCAAAACGAGGCGCTGCCCAAGCTGAGTAAGCGCCGCTATTGCGATATTTTGACGCTGATGGCCGACGCGATGACCATCGGCGAAATCCCCGCGCACATCGACTGCCTGCAAGTCGGCGATGCTGATTTGATCCGCCCGGCATACGCCAAAGCCGTGTTTTTGATCGGCGCAAACAGCGGCGTCTTTCCCGCCGACCCCTCGGAGTTTCAGCCGTTTTCCGCAGCCGAGAGCCGCGAACTCGCCGATCTCGGCGCCGATCTTGCCGACGAACCCGAACGTCAGGTCTCGGATGAAGATTATCTGGTTTACAGCGCGCTGTTTTGCGCCCGCGAGTCGATTTACGTAAGTTATAATTTAACGAACCTCAGCGGCACCGAGCGGCTGCAGCCCTCCCCTTTTGTGCGCCGTCTGCTCGAAATCGCTCCCGAGGCCGCAAAAACCCCGGAGCCCGATTTCGCGGAGCGGGTTTTTAACCCCGAACAAGCCGCTCTGCTATTAACCGAAGCCGACCCCGTTAAACGCGCTTCTCTGGAAGCGGCGCTCCGGCAAGCCGGTTACGGTTCGACGGTCGACGCTATAAAAGTCAGCGCCGAATACGGCAAAAATCAACGCGCTCAAAACGCCTCCGCATTGTTATTCGGTAAAAAAATGCAGCTCTCCCCGTCGCAAGTCGAGAGTTTTTCCAAATGCCGCTTCGCTTATTTTTGCAATTACGGCCTCGGAGCAAGACCCATCCGGCAAAAAAAGCTCGATGCCATCCAGTGGGGTACCGCCGTCCACTATGTAATTCAGCACCTGTTTGAACAATACCCGCAGGGCGTCACCGCTCTGCCCGACGAGATCTTGAAAACCGAGATCGAGCGCCTTTTGGACGAGTCAATGAAACAGCTCCTGCCGCCCGATTTTGCCCCGAACGGCGAGGTAAAATTCTTTCTCAAAAAGCTCAAATCCGGCTTGCTCAATGACGCGCGCCGCATCTCGCAGCACCTTGACAACAGCAAATTTGCCGTCGTCGGCTGCGAAATCGAGATTGGTCCCGATAAAGAGATTCCGCCCTTGGATTATATATACGACGACACAACCGTAAAACTGCACGGCAAAATCGATCGGGTCGACCGCTACGACACTCCCGATGGGAAATCGTATCTGAGCGCGATTGATTATAAGACCGGAACAGTCGATTTCAAGGTGAGTAATCTGACCGAAGGCAGCCAAATACAATTGGCCTATTATCTCAAGGCCCTTTGCGCCGACGGCAGCAAATACAGCGGCTGCATTCCCGCTGCCTTTTTCTACTTTCCCTTAAACGTCAAACAATCCGCCGCTGATTCCGAACAGAAAGCGGACGATACCTCAAACAAATTCATTCCCCTGCAGGGCTTTGCGCGCGACAACGAGGCGCTTGCAGCTCTCGGAGGAACGGAATTTTGCAAGAGCGTTAAAGCCAACGGCATGGATATGGAGAGCGCTTTCGATACAGTTGACGGTTTGGTCATGGGCATGGCACAAAAACTCTCCGACGGCGATTTTGCCGCCGTGCCTTTAGATGCCCGTAAATGCCCTTACTGCGATTATTACCGGCTGTGTTACCGTCAAGAGGGTACCGAAAACGGAGAGGAGGGCGACGACGATGAGTGAGCGGCTTCCGAATCTCGAACAAGATCGTGCCATCGGTTTCGAGGGCGGAAATTTGCTTGTCAGTGCGGCAGCGGGAAGCGGAAAAACCAGCACCCTGACCGCTCGTGTGCTGCGCAAAATTTTAAAAGATGAAAACCCCATCGACATCGACCGGATGCTGATTGTCACCTTCACGCGCGCGGCCGCTGCCCAGATGAAAGATAAAATCGCCTCTGCGCTTTCCAAAGAGAAGACCCCGCGCGCAAGCCGCCAACAGATTTTATTGCCGATTGCGCAGATATGCACCATCGACGCGTTCGGGCTGTGGCTGATCCGGCAGTATGGCTCAGCAATCGGTCTGCCTGTCAACGTCTCGCTTTCACCTGAGGAGCGTGTCAAGCTGCTTGAAGAGGAAGTCCTCAGCGCTTATATTACCGAAAAATTCGACTCCGGCGACACGGATTTTTTGCGTTTCGCCGGTGCGGTCACCGAAAAAGACAGCTCTAAATTGTTTTCAGCCATTCAAGGCCTTTCAAACTTCCTGCAGCCCCTGCCCGATCCCGCTTTTTACTTAAAACAACAGCTTAATAAATATGACAGCACTTTTTATTCCGAGCAAGCGGCTTCTGCCGTCCGCGATATAATAAGTAAAATTATCGAAAAATGTCACAAATTTTTACCTCTGACTGAAAAACATCAAGATTATATTCAGAAAATGGCTGAAACCGCTGAATCTGGGTTAAGTATGAATTATGAGGGTTTACTTAACGTTCAATTCAAAGGCCTTCCCGACAACTCGACAAAACCTTCTAAAAATCCATCAGCAAGATTGTTTTCAGTACTCGGAAGATATAAAGACAGATTTTCATCTGTCAGAAAGAAGTTATTCACAACCCCGCCCGTTCGGCTGACCGACGAGAGCGCTGCTGTCAAAGCGCACCTTTCCACGCTGTTTAATCTGACGCTCGGCTATCTGGTAAAATGCGCCGAAGTCAAAAAAGAGCGTGAGGTTTTCGGTTACGCCGACATTACGCGCTTTTGCGCCGATTTGCTGTTCACCGTCGACGAAAACGGCACTCCGCTTCCCACCGAATTGGCCAAACAGGTCGCCGGGAAATTCGACGAGATCATGATCGACGAGTTTCAAGATATCAATGAACTTCAATTCGCGATTTTTACGGCGATTTCGAGCGGAAACAACCTCTTTATGGTCGGCGATATGAAGCAGTCGATTTATCGTTTTAGAAACGCTTCTCCGCAGGTGTTTCATCGCGTTTCCAAGCGAAGCAAAAACGCCGAAACGGGCGGAACCGATGTTTTAATTCCGCTGACCAAAAACTACCGCTCCGAAAACGCCGTAATCAACGCCGTCAACTTTGTTTTTTCACAGCTCATGCATGAACGCTCCGCCGAAATCGAATACGACCGAGACCAGCATCTTCTCTGCCGTTATGAAAACCACGAAAACATGGGACTGGTTAAATTCTGTCCGGTTCAAGTCGGGGAAGACACCGATAACATCATTGCGGAAGCGGATGTCATTGCCGCCGAAATCCGGAAACTGATGCAGACCGGCGTTCAGACCGCCGACGGATTGTTAAAGCCAAAGCTCTCCGATTTTTGCATTCTCACATCCAAAAACGCCGACTGCGTCCGCATCTCTGACCGCCTGACCCGATACGGATTCGACAACTACTGCATGTCCGAACCCGGCTTTTTCGATCTGCCGGAAGTCAAAGCGCTGCTGCATGTGCTCTGGGCGACCGACAACCCGCTCAACGACCTCGCGCTGCTCTCCGCCGCGCTCTCCCCGGTCTGGCATTTCAGCCCGGACGAACTCGGCACCATCCGTGCCGAATATCGCAATCAACCACTGTTTTCCTCCCTCGAATGCGCATCTCGAAGCGGCAAGCCCTACGCCGAAAAGTGTGCCAAGATGCTTTCCGACCTCGATTTATTGCGCCGATACAGCACGATTCTGCCGCTCGGGGAACTGATTTCCTGCGCGGTCGAGCTGACCGGGTTCGAAGCCACCGCCGCCGCGATGGACAGCACCGCCCATAACAGCGCGAAAAATATCGCGCAGCTCATCCGCTACGCCGCCGATTGGGATGCGCGCGGCGTCGACCTGCCGACGTTTAACGCGCTTGTCGCTAATGCTGTCGCCAACGGTCGTTCTCCGGAGAGTGGCGGCGCAATTCCCGCTGAGGCGATCACAATCAGCACGATTCATAAGAGTAAAGGGCTCGAATTCCCGATCTGCTTTTTGGCCGGAACGAGCGAAAAATTCAATTCGAAAACCAGTACTCCCGGCCTTGCGGTCGATCTCGACGCGGGCATTTCCGCTGTGATTCCGACTTCCGGCGGTGCGGGACGCTATAAGCCCCTTGCTTTTAAAGTGATCAACCGCGCCCATCGGCAAAAAACCCTCGCAGAACAGCTGCGCTTGTTATATGTCGCCATGACACGTGCCAAGGTGGCTTTAATCATCACCGCCGCATACAAAGACCCCGTTGAAGAAATCGGAAAAATCGCACAAAAGGCTGACGGAGCGGATGGCAGCGAAATTTTCGAAAGCGGCGGTTCGTTTGCCGATTGGCTGATTCCCGCTTTGCTGCATCATCCCACCTGTACCGCTTTGCGCCAAGCCGCCGAAATCGATTTTGACAGGATCGATACTTCCGGCACCGTTTTAATCGAATTTACAACACCCGAAAAAACAGAGCAAAAATCGGAGGCCGCAGCCGTCGGGGCTGAACCCGATCCCATTCTCATACAAGCTCTGACCGACCGCTTGAATTATATCTATAAATACGCTCCCCTGACCGTGCTTTCATCCAAATACACGGTCACCGAAATTGCTGAAGGTAAGTACAACACTGAGCTCGCTGTACCCCGGTTTCTTGCGGGAGAGAGCGGCACGAGTTACGGCACCGAGATGCACGCGTTTATGCAGATGTGCGACTTCAAGGTCAAAGATGCTAAAATTGAAGCCGACCGGCTTTATCGGGAGAGAAAGCTCTCTAAGCGCGCTTTGGAAATGCTCAATTTCGACGCCGTCAACAAATTTTTATCATCACCGCTCTGCGCCGAACTTACCGCCGAGGGCGTCTCCGTCGAGCGCGAATTTGACTTTATCTCCACGATTCCGCTTTCCAAGGTCACCCCGATTGCGAGAGATTTTGCAGATCAACCGGTCACTCTTCAGGGCTGCGCCGATCTGATCGGCGTCCGAAGTGACGGCTTAATTCTGGTTGATTATAAGACCGATGCGCTTACCGACGCTGCGCAATTCCTTGCACGCTATAAAACCCAGCTTGACCTCTATGCCGATGCGCTCTCGCGCATCTTTAATCTGCCTGTGCTGAAAAAGTCCATCTGGTCTTTCAAACTCGGAATGGAGATAAATATTCCTTGCGAACTTTAACGCAGGAAGGAGCGTCGCTCTCTGCATCGCGGGCACACACGCAGGCGTGACCCAGCATCAAATTACCCGCCGCAGCGGTACCGCACCTCGTCACTCTTCACGATTCATTTTTACTTAACTTTTTTATAAGGTGGTATTAAAATGCAAAAATCCGAGCTCTCCTACCCGTCCAAAAACGGCGTCGACACCATCCGCGCTTATATCTGCCTGCCTGAAACGAAACCAATCGGCATTGTTCAAATCTCCCACGGAATGTGCGAATACTTTGAGCGGTACGAGTGGTTTTGCGAATTTTTATGTAACAACGGCTTGATCGTGTGCGGTAATGATCACCTCGGCCACGGGAAAAGCGCGAAAACCCCATACGATCTCGGTTATTTCGCCAAAAAGGACGGATGGAAGTTTCTTTCCGAGGATGTTTACACGCTGACCGGGATTGTCAAAAAGCAATACCCGAATCTGCCTTACTTTGTGTTCGGGCACAGCCTGGGCGCGTTTATCGCCCAGGCCTATCTCAATGCTTACGGCGGCGAACTTGACGGTGCGATTATCTGCGGAACCGCTCCGAAAAATCCGATATCCGGCATCGGCAAAATTATCACAAAGGTGTTCGCCTTGTTTAAGGGCGATCATTACCGCAGCGCTTTTGCCAAAAATCTCGCAAATGGCGGCTTTTTAGACCGCTGCCCCGAAAAGCGCACCGAAAACGACTGGCTGACCAAAGATACGGCAGTTGTGGATAAATACTGTGCCGATCCGTTTTGCAATTACACCTTTACGGTCTCGGCTTATTATGACATGGCAAAATTAAACGAGTATATTAATAAACCTAAGGGCGTCGCCAACGTGCCGAAGGATCTCCCGATCTTTATGATTTACGGTGCCGAAGACCCGGTAAGCGCATACGGAAAAGGCCCCGCAGGTTTCGCGGCGCTTTTGGAAAAAGCCGGCTGCACGCGGATCTCGATCAAATCATACGACGGCGACCGCCATGAACTCTTGAACGAACTCGACCGGGAGCAGGTCGCCCGCGACATCTTCGACTTCATACAAGGCCGAATATCAGAGCGATGACGCCGTAAGTCACCGAAAACAGTGTCCCGTAGACGATTACAGGCCCCGCGATGTTAAAAATCTTAACGCCGGTTCCGAAAATCAATCCCTCGCTCTTGAATTCCATCGCAGCACTGACCACCGAGTTTGCAAATCCCGTAATCGGTACAAGGGTCCCGGCTCCCGCAATATTACCGATCTTGTCAAACACATTCAACGCCGTCAGCAAAGCGGCTAAAAAGATTAAAAACACCGAAGCGACCGCCGATGCGCTCTTTTTATCCATGCCGTTCGCCATTGCGAAATCAAACGCCCCCTGCCCGAGGCAGCAAATAAATCCGCCGATTAAAAAGGCAAAAAAACAGTTTTTAATGAGATTGGTTTTAGGCGCGTTGTCTTTGACCAGTTTATCATAGGACTGCGGCGTGTGCTTCATCAAAATATCCTCTCTTATAAATAAATTTTAACCTGAACGGTTGAGCGTTCGGGCTTTCTTTTATATTTTATCTTTTTACTTCCCATAAATTCATTTTAATAGTTTCATCAGAGCGTTATGCCTGTACGACGTTATTCAAACTGCATAAATCTTTTCCCTGCGTGAACAATACCCGAAATGAAAGCGGGGGATTATTTTGAAAAACATCGACCTTGCCGTCGAGTGCAGCGAAGTTCGCGGCGTGCCTGAAGGCGTTCAAGTAAAAAAGGAGGACGGTGAAGGATGCCGGATCAACGTGATTTCGGTCACAACCGAGGATGCGGCACAAAAACTCGGTAAGCCCATCGGCAAATATGTGACGATTGAATTCGACGAAGAACCCGGCGACAACGAATCGCTGCTCGCTTTATCCAAAGAAGTTGCAAACCAGCTCTCGTCGATGCTGCCGAAAGATGGCGATATCTTATTCTGCGGACTCGGCAATCGCAATATCACACCCGACGCGCTCGGGCCGATCGCCGCAGAGAAGGTGCTTGCCACCAGGCATCTTCCGAAAGATATCCCCGAACTCAAAGGCCTGCGGCCGGTCAGCGTTTTTTCGGCGGGTGTGCTTTCTCAAACCGGTATCGAGACAGCGGAACTGCTCAGCGGCGTCGTCAGTAAGACGAAACCCGCCGCGGTCGTTACGTCGGATGCATTGGCCGCCCGGCGGCTTTCGCGGCTGTCGCGCACCGTCCAGATCAGTGATACCGGCATCGCGCCCGGCAGCGGCGTCGGCAATACCCGCACCGCCATCGATGAAAAAACTTTGGGCTGCCCGGTGATCTCCATCGGCGTGCCGTTGGTCGTCGACGGCGCGACACTGGCCTGCGATCTGTTCGGAATCGATGAAGAAAAACGCGAGGATACCCGTAAGCAATTGCCCGAATCGGCGGAACGGATGATGGTGACCTCACAGGAGATTGACAAGACCGTTGATGCGGTCGGTCGGTTGATCGCGCTTGCGTTTAATTTAGCGGTACAACCCTCCATGGACCCCGAAACCTTGTTGGAAATGTCCTGATTTTTTAAACCTTACCTCTTCACTCTTCACTACCTCTTCACTGATATTCATATCCCTGCTTGTCCGCGCATATCCCTTTTATTACGGGAGGGACGAATATGCATGTTCGAAATACGAAAGGATTATTGAAATTTTTGTCCGTAGTCATCGCGCTTGCCGTCATTGTCGCGGCGCGAAATCCACTCTGGGATTTCTCGAAGAAATTGGCTGTTGCCGCAGCCCGGCTGCAGGTACCGGCTGCTCCTGAAACCGTGGAAACCGCATTGACCGAGCCGTCGGAGGAATCCGAATTTTCTGATATCTCCGTACTCTCCGAGGTTTCGGAGCTCGGGGATGACGGCCTTGATCCGATCGAGGAGACGCTGATGGGACTGACCGGCTCTGACGTCGAATGCGATGGCGTGACTTTATCCAATCTCACCGACGGGCGCACGATCAACCTCGGTACCTATTTGGCACAGAAGCCGGTCATCGATGTGGTAAAAAACGGCAGGCCTCAGATTTTAATCATTCACACTCATACGACCGAGGGCTATCTTCAGGAGGAGAGCGGGGCCTGCTCCTCCGACTATACGGGCCGTGAACTTGATCAGGATAAAAATATCGTCGCGGTCGGAACCGTGATCGCCGACGCGCTCAGCGAGGCCGGTATCAACACAATCCATATCACAGACATCTTTGATGATCCGGAATTTAACGGGGCTTATGACCGTTCTGCTGAAGCCGTCAAAAAAATGCTGAAAAAATACTCTTCAATCGAGATGGTCATCGATGTCCACCGCGACAGCCTGTCAAATGCTGACGGTACGCGCGTCAAGCCGACAGCGGAGATCGACGGCAAAAAAGCAGCGCAGGTGATGATTGTCGCCGGCTGCAACGAGGACGGAGCGCTCGAATTTTTGAATTGGCAATATAATCTGCGGCTCGATGTCCGTCTGCAGCAAGCAATGAACGAACTTTATCCCGGCCTTGCGCGCCCGATTTATTTCGTCGCGAGACGCTATAATATGCATCTGACTAAAAACTCAATGCTCGTCGAGTTCGGAACCGAAGTCAACACGCTCGGTGAAGCGTTGTATTCAGGGCGGCTTTTTGCAAATTCTCTTTTGAAAACCTTGGACGATTTATAAAAATTATTACACCATGTTTCTATTTATTTGACATCTTCATTTGTCCTCGCTGCGGAGATAATAAATTCGTTCTGTCATGCAGCAACGAATTGATTGACAGTGTGAATTAATTTAAGTTTCGAATTTATAAATTCGTCTTTAAAATTAATATTAAGCCGTGAGGTGAAAATGATTGATGTTTAAAAAACTGATTTTAAGTATATTCCTGATTTCTGTCCTTCCGGCTCAGGGCCTTTCGAGCCAGGGACTCAGTTGGTACCCGAACAGGATCAAAGGCGTTCCGATTCCGTCCGTAATGCCCGAAGCGAGCGCTTTTTTCAATAAATACAATGCCGTCTTTATGGGCAATTCAACTGAAAAAAAGATATACCTGACCTTCGACTCGGGATACGAAAATGGCTGTACGGCCATAATTTTGTCGACACTCAAGCAAAAAGGCGTCAAGGCTGCCTTCTTCCTGGATGGCAACTACCTGCGCCGGAATCCCGGGCTGGTCAGAGAGATGGCTGCGGACGGACACCTGATCTGCAATCATACGCTCAAACACCCGGATATGGCCAAATTCACTGATTTTGAGTTATACAAGATGCAGCTGCTCGAATGGGAGGCGCTTGCCCAGCAGGTCGGGGTCAAAACCTCACCGATTTACCGTCCGCCATCGGGCCGCTTCTCCGAACTGACCCTCTCCTTTGACAAAGAACTCGGATATAAAACGGTGTTTTGGAGCGCTGCTTATGCCGACTGGGACCCCGCCAAGCAAATTCCGGAGCAGAAGGCCCTTACGATCATAAAAGAGCGTACCCACAACGGCGCGATTGTGCTTCTTCATTCGGTCTCAGCAACCAATGCCGCAATTCTGGGTGCCTATATCGATTGGCTTGTCTCGGAAGGCTATTCTTTCGGCTCACTCAACGAGTTTCTGTAAAAATGCAAGGATGCACCCATATGCGTTTGTATGTTCTGACATCATGGTGCAGGCCGCCTCATTAAGATCTTTAACCCAAAAACAAACCGCCGAGTGTTTTCACACGCGGCGGTTTGCAAATGGCTAAAATACCAATAACATCCTGCTATTTCTTAATCTTTTCTGCTTTTCAGTTGAAAAACTTCACTATTCCGTTACACAAAAAACCTCATAAAAAATATTGCCAACAGCGAAAAATTATGGTACACTTTTCACTAAGCTCGCTATTGGAGGTTTCTATGACATCTGAGGTGAAGTGTCGATTCTCACGGGATTTTTTTGCAAAAGCTGCCATGCTTGCAGTGC
Organism: Oscillospiraceae bacterium; assembly: GCA_035353335.1. Lineage (NCBI taxonomy): Bacteria > Bacillati > Bacillota > Clostridia > Eubacteriales > Oscillospiraceae > Oscillospiraceae bacterium. The sequence continues at coordinate 28,066 of DAOPZJ010000020.1, forward strand.
TGGCCGCTGCGTTCGCGCTGTTCGGCTGCGGTGAAAAGACCCTGCCGGCAAGCATCCCGACCGAGTTGCCGAAAATGGCTCCCATCGACACCCTGACGAATCTTGACCTCGACCCCGCTTACTGTGCGCCTCAAACCGAAGCGCTGGCTCTGACCGAACAGCTGACCGCCAAGGCAAAGTCCCTCCAGCTCGAACCGACTCCGACCAAAGTGGTTAAGGCGTCTTCTTCGGGTTCTTCCGGCTCCTCATCCAGGCCAGGCATTTCCACGCTGAAAGGCATGACGCTCGACCAAATCTATAAAATCAACAAAGACATCTACGGCAAAGTCCGGGTTCCGGGTGCGGGAATCTATGAGCTGGTCGTTTTGACGAAAAACGAATTGGATTATTACCGCTATAATTTTTATAAAGTCTATGACCGCTACGGCACGATTTTTGCCGACAATCAGACCCACCGCGACTCCCTTGACCGCAACACTGTGCTGTACGGCCACAATCGAGGAATGTATTCGCAAAACTACAAGATGTTCGGAACGCTGACCTATTTCCGCAGCAAGAGTTTCACCAAAGACAATCCCTATATCTATCTCGAGACCTTCCACGGCAATTATAAGTTCCAGATCTTTTCGGTGCAGCTGCGCGAGGACTATATCCCCGCTGACCGTTATATCGAAAACTATATGCGCACCGACTTCGGCACCGATGAGCAGATGGCCGAATACCTCAACGTCATGAAGTCAAAATCGATGTTTGATACGGGAGTGAGTGTCTCCGGTTCCGATTACATCATCACGCTCGTCACCTGTGTCTATGATTTTGAAGGCGCTAAGCTCGTCGTCATGGGCAAACTGATCGGAAAGTATTGATTATAAAAGCCGAAAGGGCAGTGCGCAGTTAAAAATAAAAATATAGTGACATAAACGCGGGGGCATAAAACAGCCACCCGCGTTTTTAATGTTATTGCCTTGTATAAAAAAGTCTTCTCTGTTTTCACGAACCGAACAAGGACAGTAAAACACCGGCAGCGACCGCCGAGCCGATGACACCGGCTACGTTCGGGCCGATGGCATGCATTAGAAGCCAGTTTGCCGGATTTGCCTTTTGCCCTTCGATATGAGAAACCCGTGCCGCCATCGGAACCGCAGAAACACCTGCCGATCCGATCAGAGGATTGACCTTGCCTTTGGAAAGCCAGCACATCAGTTTTCCTAGTAATAAGCCGCCGACGGTGCTGAAGATGAATGCTAGCAGCCCCAACCCGATGATCTTCAATGTCTCGGGGCGCAGGAAAGTCTCTGCTTTTGCTGTTGCTCCGACCGTAACGCCGAGGAAAATTGTAACGATATTAATCAAGGCGTTCTGTGCCGTATCCGATAACCGCCCCACGACTCCGGATTCCTTGAACAGGTTACCGAGCATCAGCATTCCGATCAACGGCGCGACCGAGGGGAGAAGCAGTACACATAAAACGGTGACAATGATCGGGAAACAAATTTTTTCTGTTTTGGAAACCGGCCGGAGCTGCGTCATAACGACTTCGCGTTCTTTTTTTGTCGTCAGCGCACGCATAAGCGGCGGTTGAATCAACGGAATCAGCGCCATATAGGAATATGCGGCGATCGCAATCGCGGGAAGCAGTTCCGGTGCCAATTTGGTCGTCAGATAAATAGCGGTCGGACCGTCAGCGCCGCCGATGATCGCAATGGATGCCGCATCGCCCGGTTTGAAGCCCAACGCCGCCGCGAGTACAAAGGCGACGGCAATGCCGAACTGAGCGCCCGCACCCATAAATATACTGCTCGGCCGGGCGATCAGCGGGCCGAAATCCGTCATCGCCCCGATTCCGAGGAAGATTAACGACGGGTAGATCCCCAATTTAACGCCCTGGTACAAATAATACAAAAGCCCTCCCGTCTGGCTATCCGTCGCCTCACCCATCAGACCGGCCAGCGGCAGATTGGCAAGCAGCATTCCGAAAGCAATCGGAAGCAGCAAAAGCGGTTCGAACTTTTTGACGACGGCAAGATAAATCAATATAAAAGAGACAGCAATCATAATGAGATGCCCCCAACTCAGGGCAGCGAAACCCGAACTCTCCCACAGATCCCTCAAAGCATCAACAAACATAATAACCTCCCCGTAATTTTTTGACTATTTATTCTCGGGCGCCGCAGAATCTTTATTCTTGGTCCCGCCGATTTTCGACATCACCAGCGAAAACAGTTTAATGCAGACATAAAGGCCTAAAAGGACCGCGAAAACCACCGCCATCAAAAACAACGCGTCACCGATACTCTCGAATACAGACATACAAAACCTCCTTAAAAAATAAAATAGGGCAGCGACTTCAAAGCGAAGCCCCACCCTAAGCTACAGATCTTGAAAACAGCACCGCCAACGATGGCTGTCCAACCGGAAAGACCTATTCAATTATGCCCAATTTTACTGCGTTTTAAAATCAATATCAATCCTTTTTAATTAAATTATAATGGACTTATCTTTAATCTTTTTTATAACCCGACCGTCTCAATAAATTCACGGATCACTCTGTTTCTGTCTTTCGACATCTCATAATACGGCAGACCGTACTTTCTGCACTGTCCCCGTAATAAACAGCTCTGCTCGACCATATCGGCACAACCCATTCTCAACTCATCTTCGGGTTTATTATATGTATATTCCTCCGGCGTATCGTATTTTTTCAACAGAGCATACCGTTCTTCGGACGTGACATCCGCCGTGATGAAATAGAAAATATCACAAAAAGCCGGGTCGATATATTTTACAAAATCCTCAGGCAATAACTGATAAACGTCGATCACAAGCCCACGTTCGTATTTTTCATATTCTTCGCTTGCAAACATGGCATTGATGAAAGGCGCGATTTTGCCGCTGATGGTATATAACTTATCAATAGAAGATCGATTGGCATAGGTGTCAATTCCGAGCTGCGGAAAACAACGCTCAAACCCCGCGTTGACCGCATCAAAACAGAGATGCTGGTAGCCGTATTTTTGGGCGAGCAGATGCGCGGCGGTAGTCTTTCCGGCGCGCGGCACTCCCGCAATAATGATATTCTTTTTCAAAACCGAAGGGAAATATCCATTGCTTTGACTGTGTGGGTCAGCGCCCCCATCGATATCAAATCCACACCGGTCGCCGCAACTTGAGAAAGGTCCTTCTCATCCATATTGCCGCTGGCTTCGGTCAGCGCTTTTCCGTCGACAATGCGCACCGCGTCGGCCATCTGCTGCAAATCCATGTTGTCGAGCATGATGATGTCGGCCTTGACCGCGAGCGCCTCGCGTAACATCTCTTCGTTTTCGACTTCAACCTCAATCTTCAGCGTGTGCGGAGCGTTCGCCCGTGCGGCGTTTACCGCAGACGCAATACTCCCTGCCGCTTTGATGTGATTATCCTTAATTAAAACACCGTCGGCAAGATTGAAACGGTGGTTGCTTCCTCCGCCGACCTTGACCGCGTATTTTTCAAACACCCGAAGACCCGGTGTGGTCTTGCGCGTATCAACGATTTTCGCTTTGGTTCCCGCGACTTTGGCAACACACCCGGCGGTGTAGGTTGCGATGCCCGACAGATGCTGTAAAAAGTTCAACGATACCCGCTCGGCGGACAGCAGCGAAGCTGCGAACCCGCTGACAATCGCAATGATATCGCCCTTTTTCACTTTGTCCCCGTCACAGATGTTCGGCGTAAAAGTGGTACGGCTGTCAACGGCAGCAAACACAGCCCGAACCACATCGAGTCCGCAGATTACACCGTCCTGCTTGGCAATAAAGCTGCCGCTCGCAGTCATGTCTTCGGGTATCGTGGCGCGTGTGGTGATATCTCCGGTGCCGATATCTTCGGCGAGTGCCGCCCGAACACTTGCTTCAACGATATTCCTGTCGAGTTTCATGGTGTTGACTCCTTTCGCGTCGTCCGCCACATAATTACATCTGTAGAGCGGACATAGGCATCCCACTCTACATTATTTTATAATCAATTATCTGTCCGATAATGCGCCCCGATGCTTTCTTTGCGCGAAATCGCCGCAGTTAAAATCGCCTCGGCGACCGTCAGCATGTTCACCGTCTCGGTACCCCTGACGGATGAGAGATCATAACCGGCCAACTGCTCCCGAATTGTGACGACAAGCCCGAGCGCTTCTCCCATATCTTTGCCGTTGCGTAAGATGCCGCATTTCTTGGTCATCGCCACACGGATCTGGCTGCGCAGTGTGTGCAGATCGAGATCGCACGGGGTAAGATTTTGCGGTTCGGGCAGAATCGGTTGATGCTGCGGCCGGCTGTTCTTGCTGATGTGCAATGCGCATCGTCTGCCGAATACAATACATTCCAGAAGCGAATTCGAAGCCAGCCGGTTAGCGCCGTGCACGCCGGTGCAGGAGGCCTCGCCGACGCTGTAAAGCCCCGGCGTATTGGTCGCGCCGTCAAGGTCGGTCTTTACTCCACCCATGAAATAATGCTGCACCGGGATGACCGGAATCCAGTTGACCGCGATGTCGATGTCATAGTCCATGCATTCAGCGTAAATGGTCGGAAAACGCTTCTGCAAAAATTCGCGGCTCTTTGAAGTGATATCGAGATAGACATTCGGAAGATCGTATTTTTGCATCTGCATAATGATTGCCCGTGAGACCACGTCACGCGGGGCGAGATCCGCCATCGGATGAACGTCTTTCATAAACGCCTCCCAGCGGCGGTTGCGCAGCACAGCGCCCTCACCGCGCAGCGCTTCGGAGATCAGAAAATACCGGCCGCCTGCACCCGGGTGAATCAGCGCGGTCGGGTGAAACTGGACAAACTCCATGTTATCCACTTTTGCCCCGGCCCGAATGGCTGCCGCAATCCCGTCGCCGGTGGCGGCGATGGCATTGGTGCTGTTGCGGTAGATCCTGCCGATTCCGCCCGATGCAATCACGGCGTTCGGCGTTTTGATGAGGATATTCTCTCCGTCTTTTTCGATCAGTATTCCCGCGACCCCGCCGTCCGTTCCTTCGACGATGTCGATGAGCATGGCGCGGTCTAAAATCGTAATATTGCTCCGCTCATGAACACGGGCAAGCAGCGTATCGGTCATATGCTTGCCGGTAGCGTCGCCGCCGCAGTGTAAAATACGGTTGCAGCAATGCGCGCCTTCGCGGGTGATCGAAAGTTTGCCCTGTGCGTCCTTGTCGAACGGCACGCCGAGGTCGGCCAGCCGAACCATGTTTTCGGGTCCCTCGGACACGAGCGTCATCACGGCTTTTTCATCACAGATGCCCGCCCCGGCGACCAGCGTGTCATGCACGTGATTTTCGACGCTGTCTTCTTTCAGCGTGACTGAGGCGATGCCGCCCTGGGCGTGAATGGAGTTTGACTCCTCCTCGCCGAATTTATTCAAAATAACAACCCGCAGCTTCTCGTCTATGTTCAATGCGCAGTAAAGTCCCGCGACGCCCATTCCGATGATTGCGACGTCGAATTCCAATGTCGTCCCGGGTGTTTTTTTACAATACAGATACTTCATTGATTTTCCACTTCTTCCGGTTTTCGCTTGATTATTTTATTCTCGGGCTCTCGATCTCGTCGTCATACTTGACTTCATGCGGCGGGCGGAGCAGTTGTTCGGGTTTGAGCAGCAGCTTTCTGAAATAGCGCATCGAGACCGCGTAATAATGACCGTCACAGATGCGTTCATCGGTGACTATGCGCAGCCGCAAGGTTTTATCAACCGTTTCATTTCCTTCGTCGTCTCGGACGTTTTCGCGCTTTTTCTTACCCATCGCCACAAAAAGCGAAGCGGTTCCGAATTCATAAAGATGATGATAGACCGAATCGATTCCGAGTGATCCGATGTTTGTCAGCCAAGCTGAGGTGTGCCATGGACTTGCCTCTTCAAGGGCTTTGGGCAGCATTCCGTGTCTGTCGAATCTGTACATCAGATTGACAAAAGGCCGCTTGACCCAAGAGGGGATATTACCCAATATCTTGGCCGTTTTGTCCGTCTCGTTTTCAGCGTCGGTCGGTTTTGAGGCCTCTACCTCTGCCTCACATTTGCGCACAATGTCTGCAATGATATCTTCCGGTTCGAATTCCGGCTTTATCACTGTTTCGCCGCCCTTGTCCGAAAGACCTCGTTTGATGGCAATTGAAATCTTGATACTGTTGTGGGCATAGAGTTTGTTATGAACGATAAATCGATTTAGATATGGGCGCTGTGAGATCTGACGCACCATCGCGGCAATTAAAATATACATGATTGAGATACCGGGGATGTCCTGGGCATGCGTTTTGATAAACGCCTCCATCCCGGCAAGAGGAATCTCATCTTCAAACAGGACTTGAGAATCTATCCTTGTGCGAAGTATATACGGCACAAGGTCCATGACCGGATCAGCCGGTTTGACCCGCCAGCCGTCACGGCGGTCCCGCCTGCGTTTTTTAAACTGTTTTTGCAAATTTCCCATTATAATCGTCCCTCAAATCTACATGTATTTTCGAATGATTTTTTCCATATTTGAAAACTTTTTCTCAATATCTTTTGCTAAAGCAATTTGGCAGCGGGTACGCACGAGGTTGTGTTCGGGGTAGTTGAGCTTAAAATAAGGGTCGCCCGACAGATAATCGGTGCAGAACCGGATTGCCAGTTCTACTGTCATCATCAGCGCGCCGGTCGGGAGCGACATCAATTCAGCTTCGTTGAAACTCTCCCGTAAAACACCGACATAGCCCTTTGCAAACGCCTCGTAATATTCAAGCGAAAGGGAGGTCTTGGAGGTATCCGGCTCATCCTCAAGCGAGGTGTTGGCCGCGAACCGAATCGCGTCGCCGAAATCGTAGGCCGAAAGTCCCGGCATGACAGTATCCAGATCAATGATCGCGGCCGGCATTTGGGTAGTAATGTCGATTAAAACATTATTGTATTTCGTGTCGTTATGTGTCACGCGAACCGGCAAAGTCCCGTTTTTACGCATATCGGTCAGCTTGCGGCAAAACTGTTTCTGTGACTTAATATAATCTATTTCCGTTTTAATATTTATATCCTTTGCGCGTCCGGCACGATCGGCATCTAAAGCCGCCTCGAACGCCTCATAACGCTTTTGCGTATCGTGAAAATTCGGAATCGTCTCGACGAGCGCAGCCATGTCATAGTCTGCAAGCATCTCCGCAAAATTCCCGAAGGCTGCGCCGGCGGACGTCAAAAGCCCGGTATTCGGCACGCTGTCATAAGTCACGGCATTACCGATGTAATCATACATGCGCCATACGCTTCCGTCCGAAAGGGTATGGCAGAGTTTCCCTCTGCCGTCGCTGTAAAAGTTCAAAACCTGTCTGCGGCAGTCCAGCCCTTTTTCCCTGCATTTTTCGCGCAGATGCGCGGTCACGCCTGCGATGTTTTTCATCATGCCGTCAGGGTCTCGGAAGACGTATGTATTGACCCGCTGGATGATATATTCTTTTCCGTCCGAAAACTTCACGAGATTGGTCTGATTAATGTTGCCTGTCTTGATGAGGGAGTGGCTGACCGGCTCGCCCGTGACTCCGAAAGCGCGGGCGGCCTCGAGAATCTGTGTTTGCATTTACAGAAATCTGCCTTTCGTTATATAAGTGATGTATTGAATGTTTGCTCGGTTTGGAGATTGCGGCTCATTCGATATGAATCCACCTCAATTTATTTTGAAAAGGGTCTTTGCGTTTTGAGCGGTAATCTGAACGATTACTTCAGGGGTAATTCCTTTGATCTGCGCCAGTTTTTCGGCGACGAGCGGTAAAAGCGACGAGTCGTTGCGTTTACCTCGAAAAGGGGCAGGAGCCATATAGGGGCAGTCGGTCTCGAGCAGTATCCTGTCAAGCGGACAGAGCGCGGCGGACTCGACGGCGCGGCGGGCGTTTTTAAAAGTCACGACCCCGCCGAAACCGAGGTAAAACCCTTTTTTCAGAAAAATCTTCGCGATCTCGGGCGACTCCGAAAAGCAGTGCAGCACCGCCGCTCCTTTATATGCGCCTAACGTCTCAACCATGTCTGCGGTCGCGTCCCGGCTGTGAATTACAGCTGCTTTCCCGAGTTTTTGCGCCAGTTCGAGCTGCCGGTTAAATAACTCCTTTTGCTTTGCTTTATCAAATCCGGGGTAGTGGTAATCGAGCCCGATCTCTCCGATTGCTGCGCATTTTTCATCAGAAGCCAGTTTTTTAATCTCCGTAAGGTCATTCTCTCCGACTTCATTGGCGTGTTCGGGATGAATACCCGCCGCAAAGTGAAACTGCGGATATTTGTGCGCCAGTTCCTTTGAATTTCGACTGGTTTCGACCCGCTCGCCGCAATTCAATACCCATTTTACACCCGATGTAAAGATTTTTTGAAGGACTTCTTCTCTGTCGCGGTCAAACGCGCCGTCGTCATAATGCGTATGGGTATCGAAAATACCGTCTAAATTTAACACAGCTTTGCGCCCGCAGGGATGCCGTCGTCGAGCATCAAAAGGTTCAACACACCGTCCTTTTCGGCTGACAGCAGCATGCCGTTCGACTCTTTTCCCATCATCTTGCGCGGCGGCAGATTGGTGCAGGCCACCACGGTTTTACCAATGAGTTTCTCCGGCTGATAATATTTCGCAATGCCCGAAAGAATCTGTCTCGGAACTCCCGAGCCATCGTCGAGCTTGAACTGCAATAATTTATCGGATTTTTCGACCTTTTCGCAGGCGATCACCTTGCACACGGTCATCTCGACTCTATGAAATTCGTCAATCGTCACCTGCGGTGTCTCGGGTTCTTGTTTTATCGCGGGTTTTTGGGTCTTCTCGGCCACTCTTTCTGCCAGCGTCTTCTCGTCAAAGCGCGCAAATAACGGGGCCGCCGGTTTGGTCAAAACGCCCGCTTTCAGTCCGCCGAAGGTCTCGACGCTCTCCAAGGTATCGGCACAGCCACCGAGCTGTTCAATCATATTCTTGCTTGCATCGGGGATAAACGGCGCATATAAAACAGCAATAATTCGGATGCACTCCATCAGATTATAGAGCACCGCGCCGAGCCGCGCTTTGTCGGCCTCGTTTTTGGCGAGCGTCCAGGGTGCGGTCTCGTCGATGTATTTGTTGCTTCTGCGGGCAAGTTCCATCACGGCAGACGCTGCGTCTGCGATGCGCATCTCATCCATCAGTTTGCGGTACTCAGAAACGGATTTTGCTGCAGCCGCTTTCAAATCGGAGTCGGGGCCTTCTTCGCTTGCAGGGGCAGGTACGATTCCGTCAAAATATTTCCCTGCCATCGCGACCGTGCGGCTGACCAGGTTTCCGAGCGTGTTGGCCAGATCGGAATTATAACGCGAAGCAATGTTCTCCCAGGTAACGTTACCGTCGTTTGCATATGGCATCTCAGCCAGCACATAATAGCGTGCTCCATCGGTGCCGAACAGGTCGGCGACATCGTCGGTATAGATCACATTCCCAACCGATTTGCTCATCTTATCGCCTGCCGTCAGCAGCCACGGATGCCCGTATACCTGCTTAGGCAGCGGCAGCCCGAGCGCCATCAAAAAAATCGGCCAGTAGAGCGTGTGAAAGCGCAGAATGTCTTTGCCGATGATATGCACATCGGCAGGCCAGTATTTTTCAAAAAGTTCGCCGGTATTGCCATCGGGATTATATCCAAGTCCCGTGATGTAGTTGGACAGCGCGTCAACCCAGACATAAACCACATGCTTCGGGTCAAAATCGACCCCAACGCCCCATTTAAACGAGGTACGGGTGACGCACAGATCTTTCAGGCCCGGTTTTAAGAAGTTGTTGATCATCTCTTTTTTACGCGCTTCCGGGACGATGAAATCGGAGTTTTCTTCGATATGTTTCATCAGCCGGTCGGCGTATTTACCCATGCGGAAAAAGTAGGACTGCTCCTTGACGCGCTGCAGGGGTCGTCCGCAATCAGGGCAGACGATGCTTCCGTCCGCGATTTTCTGTACCTGACTCTCGGTATAAAATGCTTCATCCGGCTCGCAGTACCAGCCCTCGTATTCGGAAAGATAGAGATCATCCTGCCCGTAAAACTTGTTGAAAATCTTCTGCACGGCGGCCTCGTGATCGGGATCGGTGGTACGGATAAACCGGTCATAGGTAATCCCCATTCGATTCCACAGTGTTTTAATATCGCCGGAGATCTTATTGACATATTCTTTCGGCGAGACAACGGCCGCCTTGGCGCAGTCCTCGACCTTCTGCCCGTGTTCATCGGTACCGGTCAAAAAATAGACATCATAACCGCAGGCGCGTTTATAGCGCGCGACGGCGTCAGCCATGATCGCCTCATAGACATTGCCGATATGCGGCATTTTCGAGGCATACATGATGGATGTCGTAATATAATAAGGCTTTTTCATCCTTGATGGCTCCTCATCGTTTTATTTGATCGGTTTCGCGCCCCAGATGTCCGCCGCGTACCGTTCAATCGAGCGGTCGGACGAGAAGCGCCCGGCTTTTGCGATGTTCATGATTGACATCTGCATAAAGCGCATTCGGTCGTCATAGATCGTGCGCATTCGGGCCTGAGCGTCCTTATAGGAGGCGAAATCGGCCAAGACCATATACGGGTCATGGTTGACGAGGTTGTCATAGAGATTTGCAAACGTGCAGTCGCAGACGCCCTTCTTCAAAATATCTGTCAGCGTTTTTAAATCCGGATTGTTTTTAACAAGGTCCGCAGGTTTATAATCGGCCTTTTTCGCTGCCGCTTCTTCGGCGTTCATGCCGAAGATGAGGATATTTTCCGCGCCGACAGCCGAATAAATTTCCACATTCGCGCCGTCCATCGTGCCGAGCGTCACCGCGCCGTTCAGCATCAGCTTCATGTTGCCGGTGCCGCTCGCCTCGGTTCCGGCGAGTGAAATCTGTTCGCTGACGTCAGCAGCGGGCATCAGGGCTTCCGCCATTGTCACGCGGTAGTCCTCCAAGAAAACCACTCGCAGCTTGTCGCGCACTGCCGGGTCGAGCTCGCATAACCGCGAGATTGCCGATATCAAACAGATGATCTCCTTAGCCGTCTGGTAACCCGGCGCGGCTTTTGCGCCGAACAAAAAGGTCTGCGGAATCACATCCTCGTCGGGATGTTCCTTGATCCAAATATAGCGCGATAAAATATGCAGCGCGTTCATATGCTGACGCTTATATTCATGCAGCCGTTTGACCTGAACGTCGAAAATCGAGTCGGGGTTTAAAGGGCGCAGCCCGCTCTTGGCCACAAGATTAGAGAATTCCAGTTTGTTGGCGCGTTTGATGTCATAAAGCCGGTTCAAAACGCTCTCATCGCGCGCATACGGAGTCAAATCGGTCAGCCGGTGCGCGTCGGTTTTAAATCCGTCGCCGATCAGTTCCGAAACTAACCCTGTCAGACGCGGATTGGCCTGGCAAAGCCAGCGCCGGTAGGCAATGCCGTTCGTGACGTTTTTGAACTGCTCGGGATGATCTTGATAAAAATCATTAAACAGATGGTCGCGCAGAATTTGGGTGTGCAGTTTCGAAACGCCGTTGACGCTGTGGCAGACCGCGCAGCAGAGATTCGCCATGCGCACCTGCCCATAGCTGATGATCGCCATGCGCGAGACCCGGTCGAAATCCGGTTTCTCAGCCCAGAGCTTTGCGCAGTAACGCCGGTTGATCTCGGTGACGATCTGATACATCCTCGGCAACCTCTGACGGAACAGATCCTCGGGCCAGGTCTCGAGCGCTTCGCCCATCACGGTGTGGTTGGTGTAGGCGATCGTGCGCTCGGTGATGCTCATCGCGGTGTCCCAGCCGTAGCCGCAGTCGTCCATCAAAATTCGCATGAGTTCGGGAATCGCGAGCGCCGGATGGGTATCGTTGATGTGAATCGCGGCCTTTTCGGGCAGCGCATCGACCGGATGACCCTCCGAAATATGCTTTTTGATAATATCCTGCAATGAAGCCGACACGAGGAAATATTGCTGCCTCAGCCTCAAACTCTTGCCCTCGGGCAAATTATCAGACGGATACAATACTTTTGAAATGACTTCCGCCATTCCGCTTTGCTGCATCGCAGACATAAAATCTCCGTTGTTAAAGGCCTTCATGTCAAAGCCTTTGGCAACCGCGCTCCAAAGCCGGAGCACCGCGACCCCCTTGCCGCCGTTTCCGACCATCATCAGGTCATGCGGAACCGCGAGCACCGAATTATATCCGGTGTAATTTTGATGGCGGTAGCCCTGTTCGTCCCAATAGTCGTTTACGCTGCCGTCAAAACGTACCTCAACCTGTTCGTCGGGGCGCGGGGTCAGCCAGACCTCGCCGCCGGGCAGCCAGTCGTCGGGCAGTTCGGTCTGCCATCCGTCGACCAGCTTTTGGCGGAAAATCCCGTATTCATATAAAATCGAATAGCCGGTCGCGGCATAACCAAGCGACGCCATCGAGTCCATAAAGCAGGCAGCAAGGCGCCCCAATCCGCCGTTTCCGAGCCCTGCGTCAGGTTCGCATTCATAGATCGCGGAGAGTTTTACACCCATGTCGGAGAGCGCTGTATCAAATACCTCGGTCAGCCCGAGGTTGTACAGCGAATTTTTAAGCGACCGCCCGAGCAAAAATTCCATACACAGGTAATTGATCCGTTTGACGCCCTGTTTGCTGCATTTTTCGTTGAACTCGGCACGGTTTTGAGCTATAATGTCATTGAGATAAGCAGCTGCGGCGCGGTAGTACTGGTCGTCGGACGCGGTTTTGGGGTTGACACCGTATTCCGTATCGAGCCGTCTTTTGATCTCATTGATTACTTCATTTTTGGTCGGTTTCATAAAATATACGCTCGTTTCCCGGCTTTCAGAGGACTTCAAGCCGTTTGGAGTCGGAGAAATCAATCTTCCGTTAATAGGTTATGCGTTCGTCATACATACCGATAACAAGTTTGAACAGATGATGTTATATCCGCTCATCCAACATTATATAACAAGACCCGTAAAATTTCAACAAAAGGAGCTCTGAAACATGATTTCCCCTGCTCCCAGCAATTTAAAAATAAAGATAAACTGCTTTTCACTTGCTCATACCCTTGGCTGCGGTCAGTGTTTTCGTTTTGACCCCGTGGGCGGCGATTCCGATCATTGGCGCGGTATCGCAAACGGACGGGTGCTTGAAGTGTCTCAAAACGGGGACGAACTGACATTTTTTAATATGAGCAAAACCGAATACGAAACCGTCTGGACGGATTATTTTGATTTGAACACCGATTACTTCGCAATCCATACCGCGCTCTGTTCCGATCAGACGCTCAAAACCGCCTGCGATTTTTGCGGGGGGATTCATATCATGAAACAAGACCCCTGGGAGGCGCTCTGCTCTTTTATTTTCTCCCAAAACAACAACATTCCGCGCATCAAAGGCCTTGTCTCGCGGCTGTGCGAACATTTCGGAGACCCCATCGACGGCGGTTTTGATTTTCCGAGCCCCAAAAGACTCGCTGAGCTTTCCCCCGAAGACCTCGCTCCCGTGCGCTGCGGATTCAGGGATAAATACATACTCGATGCCGCGAAAAAATTCGCTTCCGGCGAAATCAACCCAGCAAAAATCGCTTGTCTCTCTCTTAAAGAAGCACGCAACGAACTCATGGCCATCAACGGCGTCGGCCCGAAAGTAGCAGACTGCGCATTGTTGTTCGGCTTTTATAAACTCACGGCGTTCCCGACCGACGTCTGGGTCAAACGCGCGATGGCAGACCTCTTTTCCGACGGCTTACCTTCCTGCGCCCACCCCTATGCCGGCATTGCCCAGCAGATTATATTTCATTATTACAGGTCACACGCGTAGGGGCGAATCATATTCGCCCGCTTCACTGATAACGTTTCGGCAGATTTGACATCACACCGCACGAAAAATCAGGAAAAGTAAGCTGAAAACCGATAGAATCACAACATACGGAAGGAGGCTGCGAATGGATTGGATCACGGGAATCCAGCGGGCGCTTGACTATACGGAAGCACATCTGACAGACGATATTGATTATGAAGCGATTGCGAAACAGGCCTACTCGTCTTCGTTTCATTTCCAACGGATGTTTGCGATGCTCTGCGGATACGCGCTCGGCGATTATATTCGTATGCGGCGTCTCACTTTGGCGGCCGAGGAGTTAATTCGGACAAATGACAAAGTGATTGATATTGCT
>DAOPZJ010000021.1 GCA_035353335.1 Oscillospiraceae bacterium
CCACATCCTCTTGAAATTGTTCCGTGATAACCCTCTGTTCTAGTCAAGACCCAAAGATATTATACTGAAATTCTGAAATTCAAACGCCTCCGCGGGTTTTTTGCGGAGGCGTTTTCTTTTCTTTGAGGTAAAAATAACGGCGCCAAGCCGTTTCGGCATTTCTTTATCTGCGCCGAAAGCCTCATATCCGCCCCTCTGTTTTTAACGCCGACAGTGCGGTGATATCAAAAATTCACGCAATATGATATTGTAAAACATTCAAGGTAAAAATAAAGTGGTTATCCCTAATGTGAAGCCGCTTACCGCTTATTCTTGTGTTTGATTTTTAAGCGGCTTCACGATATAATCTGAACGGGAAGCTTTCCGAAATCGATGCTCATTTGAACCTGAGAAATCGGAAGTATTATCGCCGCGCGCGCGTAAAGTCCCCCGCGGGGAGCAAGTTGACTTATTTTCAGGGAGAACAAAAAATTGATCAAACGATACATAAAAATGGTGCGGCATTATTGGTGGGCGCTGGGTCTCGGAACCGCCGGACTGGTCGGAGCCGCACTGATGAATCTTGTGGCTCCGGCGCTGGTGCGGAATTTGACGGCGTCTTTGACCGACGGCACTCTGACAAAAAACACATTATTGGTGATGGCGGCGATCCTGTTGGGATCGTATCTGCTGCGGGCGGTTTTCCGGTATCTGGCCATGTATTATACCCATGTGGCGGCATGGAACTTTGTCGGTGAACTGACGGCGATGGTGTACGCCAAACTCCAAAAACTCTCGATGAAATTTTATGCCGATAAACAGACCGGGCAGCTGATGAGCAGAGTTATCAACGACACCCGTCTGTTGGAAGTGCTGATGGCGCATGCCCTGCCCGACCTGGCCTCCAACCTGCTGATGTTAGTTGGTGTCACCGTCATGATCTTCTTCATCCATCCGGTGCTTGCGCTGATCACTTTGCTGCCGGTGCCGCTCGTGCTGTATGTCGGCACGTTCTTTTCAAAAAAAGTGGCTCCGCTTTTTCGCATCAATCAACGGGTGCTCGGCGAGCTGTCCGGTACTTTACAGGATCACCTCGCCGGGATGAAAGAGATCCAGGCCTTTGGAATGGAAGGCGCCGAGGATGCGGCGATGACCGAATTTTCAAAGCAATACAGTGCCGTCAACATCTATGCCAACAAGGCGAATGCGATCTTTCATCCCTCGATCGAGCTGTTGACTTCTCTCGGAACCCTGGCGGTGATCGGGTTCGGAGGAGTTGCCGCCTTGAACGGGAAGCTGACGACCGCCGATATCGTGGGATTTTTTATGTATCTGGGATTGTTTTATCAGCCGCTCACGATGTTGTCCCGCACCGTTGAGGACGTCCAGTCGGCCATGGCGGGGGGCGAGCGTGTTTTGGAGATTTTGGACGCGCCCGAAGACATCACCGATGCGCCCGATGCGGCGCCTTTGACCGACGTCACGGGAGCGCTCACGTTCGAAAACGTCAGTTTTCATTATAACCCCGAGGAACCGGTTTTGGCCGATGTGTCATTTCACGCGGCGCCGGGTCAGATGATTGCGCTCGTCGGCGCCACCGGGGTGGGAAAAACCACCATGGCTTCGCTTGTCGAGCGGTTTTATGATCCGGTGTCGGGGCGCATATTATTGGACGGGATCGATATCAAAACCGCCTCGGTCGGTTCGCTTCGCCAAAACCTTTCGCTCGTGCTCCAGGACGTCTTTTTGTTCAACGGAACGATCGCCGACAATATCGCTTTCGGCTGCCGGGATGCCGCCCGCTCACAGATCAAAGACGCCGCCGTCATCGCCTGCGCCCACGATTTCATCGCCTCCCTGCCGAACGGCTATGACACCTTAATCAGCGAGCGGGGGATGCGGCTGTCGGGAGGGCAGAAACAGCGAATCGCCATCGCAAGGGCGGTATTGCGTCAAACGCCGGTATTGATTTTGGATGAGGCGACCTCCGCGGTGGACACCGAAACCGAATCCGCCATCCAGCAAGCCATCGAAAATCTGGCGGGACGCCGTACCATGCTGGTGATCGCCCACCGGCTCTCCACCATCCGCCGTGCTGACATGATATTGGTTCTCGAGAACGGGCGGATCGCCGAACGGGGCACCCACAGCGAGCTGCTTTCGAAAAACGGGGTTTACGCCCGGCTCTGTGCCGTCCAGGCCAACAATTTCATGGTCTGAACTTATATAGAATCCACAGCCGCATCGATCGGAGGCGTATTTCATTGAGAATGGAAATCGCGTTTATTCACGAAGGGGAAAGGCCTGCCGAAAGCGCTTCGGTCGCAATGATACTCCCCGGTAACCGGTTGATTCAGCCAAAAGAACACCTGATGAAATGCCGAACGCTTTCAAAAGAGATGGGTATTCCGGTGGTGACGGCGCCTTTTGCCTATGAAGGCGGTGCGGCCATGGCCTGGATCGGCAAAGGGCAGGAAATTTTGCAGCAGGCCTGCTTTCCGGACGACGGCTTTCAAAAAGGCGGCGACGTGAACGTATTTGATACCCCCTGGGGACCCGCCGCTCTTTGCTGCGACGCGGATATTTTCCAGCCACAATACGCGCGTCTTGCGGCGTTCAAAGGTTGTAAGTGCCTGATGGCATCGACCGCGAGGATCAGGATCGACTCTGTATGCGAATATATGCCGGAGGACTTGCCGGCCTGCGGTGATCGCGGGCTCTTTTTTGTCGGACCTTGGGCTTCGGCACAGGCGAACGGGATCGCCGTCGCGGCCGCGGGCCGAACCGGCGGGGCTCTGATTCTCCCGTGCGCGTTGACGCCCCGGGGGAGCGGGCTTGGTGAGAGCGGATTTGATCCGGCGGATCTGGCAAGGGCGCATCGGGAGTTTCCGGTTTACGAGAGCATGAATCCAAAGCTCTATGAGCGTTATCGGAAGGAGCTGGAAGCATGATCCATTGGCTTGCCCGACAACTTTCCGAAAGTTTAAGACGGCGGTTATCCGAACCGAAACTGAAAAAGGCCTTTGCGGTTTTACCGGACCGTCCGGCAAAGCCGGACGTGCGTCCTTTTCAACCGAGAAGCGCCGGGGATCAAAGCCCGGTTCGCGTGTGTGCCGTTCAGGCAGAGGTGAAGCTATACAGCAGCCTTGAAAAAATGGCCGCAGACATCGACCGCTTTTTTTCCGACGCGCAAGATCACCAAACGGAGTTGATCTGCTTTCCGGAATTCTTCGGAATGCTGCCCCTTGGCCTGCTTCCGGGCGTGCGATTCGGATTACGGATGCTTAACAAATTCAAAAAGAGAACGCCGGAATCCTCTCAGGAGGCAAAAGCTAAAAGCGTCCGAAAAAATAAAGAAAAGACCGGTCCGCGGCAAATACCGCCCTTACCGGAGCTTTTGCAGCCCTTTGATTTTTTACAGAACCGGTATACCGAACTGATGGCGCGCTTCGCAAAGCGATACGGGATGTACGTCTCCTGCGGCACGCTGCTTGCGCCGGAAAACGGAAAGGTCTATAATCGCCATATTTTCTTGGGGCCTGACGGGTCGGTGCTCGGCATACAGGATAAACTCCATCTGACCGAAACAGAACGGGAACTGGGAATCTCCACGGGAGACGCGTTATCGGTCGTGCCCACTCCCATCGGAAATATCGCCCTCATGGTTTGTATGGATGCGTCATATTTCGAAACCTTTCGGATTGCCAAACATCTCGGCGCGCACTACGCGATCGTTCCGATCGGGGATATGGCGGAGTTTCAGCCGTGGCTGGCACTCCGGGGAACTCAGACAAGAGTGAGCGAAACAGGGCTTGCCGCGATCAAGTCGGCCTTGGTTTCTAAACCGTCTTTTCCGATGGTTTTTACGGGCCGCGCGGGAATTTGGTTTCCGCTCTCGAGCGGAAAGAAAAGTATTGAAGCGCCGCAGCACAACTCATCAACAGCGGTATATGGAGAAATCGATTTGGTTCCGCAGCACAAAAACGACCTTCCCGGATGCCGGACGAATCCCGCATTTGACCGCCGATACGCGGAAGAATTGATCAAAAAGAGCAAAGATTTCACAAAACAATAAATCAAGCCTCCAAAGGCTTGAATTTGTCGCATCCTGACCGGATATACCCACGACTTCGAATACGGAAGGTGAGGTAAAATAATGGCAGACACTGTTTTTGAATTCATAGGTTCTTTAGCCGACGGCGGAGCCGAAACGCTGGTGAAAGATTATGCCAAAATGTTGGATCCGACTTTATTTTGTGTCAAAGCAGTCGTGATTCATGCTGATAAATCCACGGCGAATTATAAAACGATTGCCGCAAATGATACGGAAATAATAGCGGTATATAAAAAATGGAACGTGGCGGTCAGAGCTTTCAATAAAGTTTTCGGGAAGTATTTTGTCAGCAGGAAACTGAAACGATTCATTAAGCAATACCATCCGACATGCATTCACGTCCATTTGGCGCTGTTGAAGTATTTGGTTCCCATCAGCAAAGAACTGAAAGGGATCCGACTGCTTTATACCTGCCATAGTCTGCCGGAACATTTGTTTGAAGGAAAAAACGCCGCGGAAAAAAAGGCCGCGAACTATTTAATCAAGAATCACGCGCTTCGGTTAATTTCGATTAATCCCGAAGCAAAAGATCAGCTCAACGAAATATTTCATATCGACAACACTGTTTTTATCAGAAACGGCATCGATTTTTCTCGTTTTCATAACAACGGGATCAAAAAAGAGGAGGTTCGCAAAGAACTCGGAATCCCCGAAGACGCCTTTGTCATCGGGCATGTCGGAAGATTTTCCCCGTATAAGAATCATGAATTTTTAATCGATATATTCAATGAAACAAAGAAAATCAATGATCAAGCTTTCCTGGTTATGGTGGGAACCGGAGAAACAAAGAAAGATATCATGGCGAAGGTCAGAAGACTGCGCCTGGAACAATCGACGATCGTGCTGTCAGCCCGGCCGGATATCCATCGCATCTTAAAAGCCGTTGATGCGTTTGTGTATCCCGCGAAATTTGAAGGGCTGAGAATCGTGATGATTGAAGCGCAGGTCAGCGGATTGCATTGTGTTTTGTCGGACAGCGTTGCGAAAGAAGCTTTCATCTCCCCGTTGGCAATCCCCATGAGCATTCATGAAAGCCCCGAAAAATGGGCGGAAGCAGTGATTGACATTACAAGAAGAAGCGCGATTGAAGACCGCACTTCGGAATACGATATGAAAAAAGAAATCAGACGGCTTGAAAAGCTGTATATGGGCTTGAACTCCAGCCCCTAAATTGAATCCGGAGATTTCCGAAAACTTCTCTGCGCTCATCTCCTATGCGTCGGCTGATACCCGAGAACGTAATCGGACACGGTCCGAAGACCGCGCCCTGCTTAATGTATAAATTAATTAAATTCCTAATTCTGAATTCTTAATTCTGAATTCTGAATGAAATCTCTACGCCGCGCTGCCCTCCTTTTCAATCCGCTTGTCCCTTCTCTCCCCGGCGCACAATCCCTTTTTAACGGCCGGTTTCCGCCTTTGTTTCCTCATGGGGATCAAAAGGCAGGCGATCCCGCCGCCGACGGCGCCGCCGATCAAAACGGAAAAAACCACGCCCGCGGCGGTGCTTCCGAAATCGCTCGTGACAAGCAGCGCCGTGATGATGAAAAACGTGCAGGCGGCGATAAACCCGACCGCATTCTCCGCTTTCTTCAGGCGTTTTTTCAGACCGGTCATCCCGTATAAAAAGACCCGGTCGAGCATCTCTTCGTTATATCTGTCGTTTGCATATTCTCTCATAAAAAAGAACTCCCCTCCGTGTTGTGCTTTCACTATACACGGAGGGGAGTCCGATAAAACGGACTTTACGAGGGATTTCCGAAATAGGCGCCGGCGCGGGTCCCGATGTCGTAGATATCGACGTAGGTGTCGGGCATCACGGCGTCGAATTCGATTTTGGCGAGGTTTGTATCGACGTTCGGGTCCTCGCCCGGACGCAGCGCGCGCGCGATCACAAGGAAGCGCACGTTTTTGAAATAATAGCAGCAGGAGTGCAGGGTCATAACGGTGTCGCCGTATTCAAGCGAATAGCCCGTGTTGACGACCGTTCTGGCCTCAACTTCGGTCTTGAAATTGTTGAACACCGCGGGGTCGCTGAGATCGGTCACGGCGAAATCGAAGGTAGGGCCGTCTTCCCATTTGACGTTGGCGACGACAAAACCGACGATTTTAAACTCTCTGACGTCGTTGATGCCGTAGAATTTGATGACGGGGGCTTTTTTATAGAGATCGAGCCCGTACATCAGCGCGTTGTATTTTTCGAGCGGGCCGAACATCAGGCCGTTTTTGTTGTTATGTCCGTGGATGAGTATGTTCTGGTTCGGGGCGTTCAGGTCGACCTTGTAATCGACGAACGCGGTGCCCTCTTTGGAATATTTCAAATCGAGGTTTTTGCGGTAATATTTATCGTTGTTGTCGGTCTGCACGATCGGATAACCGAAATCTTTGATGCCGTCGATGGTGATGAAGCCGACAAGCTCCGGGTTGCGCGCATAGAACGGCTTGAGCTGTTCGAGAATTCCCGCCGGGAATTCCACTTCTTTATAGGGGTCTTCGCCGGGATTGGTCACCATGGAGGGATTTTGAAACAAATTCAGATCGGAGGCCACGCGCTTCCGGTCGGCGGATTCCCGGATATAGTTGTTCGCGAGCATCGCGCCGGAAAAAATCAGCGCCGCCATAAAAATCACCAGCAGCCCGTTCATCATCAGTTTCTGCTGTTTTGTCAGGGGTCTTTTCTTCTTTCGATTCTCCATATGTCCTAGCATCTCCTGTTTTCAGCCGATCTGCGTCCAGGTGACCCGGTCGGCAAGTGTTGTCGATATGATGTTGATCCAGGTCCTGCCCTGGTTGAGTGTCAGCTCATTGCCCTTTTCGTCGTAGAGCGTGATCCGGTCTGTCTCCCCGACGCCTTTCTGCCAGTAAATCTTCCGGCCGCCGCACATAGAGAAATAATACCCCTCTCCGGCGTTGATGTCAATGGTAACCATCGTTGCGTCGTTCGGATTCGCGTATTGTTTGGCAAAAAGCACAAGGACGTTGGTCACGCCGACCTGTTCGCCGTTGTTGAGATCGGTCTGCGCGGCGCCTGCGAGGGACCGCATGTAAAGGCCTGTCGTTTCGTCGAAATGATATTCGGCGTTCAATCCGACCGGCAGATAAACCGCTCTTGCCCGGAATGCCGGCGGAATGACCAGTTCGCCGCCGGCGGCGAATTTAAAACAGGTCTGCGGGTAATCGTCCCCGAGCGCGGTGCGCATTTTTGACGAGGAGATCACTTTGGTGAGCATTTCGCCGTTTGTCATCACCGTGTGCTCGGCGGCGCGGGTCTTTTTGAGTTCTTCGTCGCGGTAGGTCAGCTCTTTATCGGAATAATAGGCCGCGTCGAGGGTCTTGTATCCCCGCGCTTTCGCAGCGTCTTTCGTCTCCTGGTTCGCGCCCATGTAAACCATGATCGAGTCAAACGATTGGGCCAGATCGAGAAAATGCAGCCGGGCTTCGCGGATCGAGCCGATCACGGGCGCGGAGCGCCAGTCGGAATAAAACGCGAGCAGGCGGGTGATTCCGCCCTCGGCTTCGGCTTCGATCACGAGATCCGCGGCCGTAATGCCGTTTTGCGGCAGCGCTTTGACGTAGTTGTTGATAAGCACCGAGACGGGCCTTGTGCGCGCCATATAAGACGGAAGGTTGCTCTGTCCGGTCAGCGGATTGAGCGTTCCGGTAGACACATACTCGGCTCCGGCGCTTTTCGGCGTTTCGGACACTGCGGGAGGCGCCGAGGCCTCTTCGGAGGAAAGCCCCGCCCACGGGTCCGAAAACTCAGGGCCGCTGTATTCCTGCACCGTTCCGCAGCCGGCCGCCAAAAACAAAGAAAAAATCAAAAGGGCGGCGAGCGTTCTTCTCATCGGGGGCACCTCCTTCTCACAAAGACGTTTTTCAAGTCCGGTTTGTTACAAGTCTTTTTTGCCGTCGGAAAATCACGCTGCATATTACCACTAAAACGCGTTTGTGTCAA
Organism: Oscillospiraceae bacterium; assembly: GCA_035353335.1. Lineage (NCBI taxonomy): Bacteria > Bacillati > Bacillota > Clostridia > Eubacteriales > Oscillospiraceae > Oscillospiraceae bacterium. The sequence goes on from DAOPZJ010000021.1 coordinate 8,049, forward strand.
GACGATTTTCGCGCGGGAAATGCGTCCGCGAATTTCCTGCGGGAATGGATCGCGCCGGTCGGGCAGACGCCGACGCAGGCGCCGCAGCCCGTGCATTTTGCCGGGTCGATGACCGCGAGATTGTTGTCGAGTACGATGGCGCCGCTCGGGCAGGTGTTCACGCATTTGCCGCAGCCGAGGCAGCCCGCTTCACAGGTCCTGTGGGTCGTCGCGCCCTTGTCATGGCTGGAACACAGCACGATGTGCGTCGCATCGGTCCGGACCAATTTGATCAGGCCTTTCGGACAGGCCTTTGCGCAGGTGGAACACCCCGTGCATTTGCTCTGGTCGACTTTCGCCAGTCCGTGTTCGATCTTCATCGCGCCGTAGACGCAGACCGCGGCGCAGTCGCCGAGGCCCATGCAGCCGTAGGTACAGGCGCTGATTCCGCCGTAAAAGGTCGAGGCGGCGGCACAGGTCCTGATCCCGCGGTAATTCATTTTGATTTCCACTTTGTCCTTGGAGCCGCCGCAGCAGACGACGGCGGTCTTCGGCACGATCCGGATGACGCCGAGTCCGGTGATCTTGCCGATCTTTTCGGCGGTCGCCGTTCCGCCGGGCACGCACAGGTAAGCCGGCGCGTTCCCGCCCGCGACCGCGGCCGCGTATTCCGAACAGCCGGCAAATCCGCAGCCGCCGCAATTCGCGCCCGGAAGCGCGTCGCGGATCTTGGCTTCCCGTTCATCGACCGGAACGGTCATAAACACCGAGCAGGCCACGAGCAGCACGCCGCCGAACAGCGCGATGGCGGAGACGATGATAATCGGAAGAATGATGTCACTCATAAGATTATTTACCTCCGAAAAGCCCGTCGGCAAGACCGGCGAAACCGAGCAGACATAACGCCGTGATCGACGCCGCGATCAGTAATATCGGAAGTCCCCGCAGGGATTTCGGCACGTCTCCGGCTTCCACTCTCGAGCGGACTCCGGTGAACAGCACCATCGCCACGAGATAGCCGATCCCGCAGCCGAAGGAGTTGACCATCGCCTCGGCGAAGGTGTAGCCCTGGTCGATGTTCAGAATCGTCACGCCCATGATGGCGCAGTTTGTCGTGATCAGCGGCAGATAAATGCCCATCGCCTTGTACAGCGGCGGAATGTATTTTTTCAGGACCATCTCGACCAGCTGAACCAAAATCGCGATGACCAGGATGAAGATGATGGTCTGCATATAGCCGAGGCCGTTGGGGTCGAGCAGAAAGATTTGAATCGGCCAGGTGACCGCCGTCGAGAGCACCATGACGAAGGTGACCGCCGCGCTCATACCCACGGAAGTATTGAGTTTCTGAGAGACCCCGAGGAAAGAACAAATGCCGAGAAACTTCGAAAGCACGAAATTGTTGGTCAGAATCGCGGCGATGACAATGGCGAGAATTTTCGTCATTTCACTTTCACCCCCTCCGGTTCTTTGGCCGGAATCGCGTCCGCGCAGGCGTCTTTTTCGGCTTTGCCGCAGAATTCGCGCGCGCCGCAGGCCTCGCATCCGGCATTGGTCACCGGTTTGCCGGTGATTTTATTGACCAAAGCGATTAAAATGCCGTATACAAAGAAGCCGCCCGGCGGCAGTATCATAATGAGCATCGGCTCGATATGGCCCTGCGTGACGGCCATTCCGAAAATCGTGCCGTTCCCGATCAGTTCGCGGATGCTGCCCATCACGAGCAGCGCCGCCGTGAAGCCGATCCCCATTCCGATGCCGTCGAGCACCGAGGCGAGCACGGTGTTTTTGTTCGCGAACATCTCGGCGCGCGCCAGGATGATGCAGTTGACCGTGATTAACGGCAGATAGATGCCCATCTGCGCGTCGAGTTCGGGCGTATAGGCCTTGACGAGCATCTGGACGACCGTCACGAAACCGGCGATCACCGTGATGTAAGCGGGGATCCGGATTTTATCGGGGATAATTTTTCGCAGCAGCGAAATGACGAGATTCGAGCCGACCAGCACAAAAGTCGCCGCAAGCCCCATTCCGAGGGCGTTGCTCGCCATCGTGGTCAGCGCGAGGGTCGGGCAGGTGCCGAGAATCAACCTGAAAACCGGGTTTTCTTTTAATATTCCGTTGGTCAGCGTCTTCCACATCACTGCTTACCTCCGTTAAAGTGCGCAAGCACCGTATTGACCGCATCGGTGATCGCCTTTGAGGTGATCGTCGCGCCCGAAATGGCGCTGATCTGGTCATCGGATTTTGCCGTACCCCTGACAACCGAGAACTGCTTGACGTTTTTATCGGTGAATTGACCGTAAAACGCGGGGTCTTCGGCCTTTTGACCCCTGCCCGGAGTCTCGGAAGAAGCCAAAATCGAGACGCCGGCTACGACGCCGTCCGCTTTAATGCCGACCAGCAGTGTGATCGGACCGGCGTAACCCTCACTATCGATCAAATAAGCCCTTCCGAGGGCGACACCGTTGATATCCGTACAATCATAATAAGTGAATTTATTGCTGACAGTTCCGGTGTTTTTGGTTGTTCCGGGCAATAATAATTTGATGTTTTCAAGGATTTTCGTGTCTACAGCTGTATTCGATTCGGTGACCGGGACCGCAGACGAAACTTCGGATGAGACCTCAGACGCGGCCGCAGAGGTAACCGCTTGCCCACTGCCGTTAAAATGTTCTAACACGGTATTGACGGCGTCGGTGATCGCCTTTGAGGTGATCGTCGCGCCCGAAATGGCGTTGATCTGGTCGTCGGCCTTCGCGTCGCTTTTTACAACCGTGAACGAATCTGCTTTTTTATCGGCAAACTGTCCGTAAAAATCGGGGCTTTCGGCTTTTTTGCCCATCCCCGGGGTCTCGGAGGAGGAGACGATCGAAATTCCAGCGACGGTGCCGTCCGGTTTGACGCCGACCATCAGCGAGATCGGGCCGCCGTAACCTTTGGCGTCGATCAGATAAACTCTGCCGAGCGACTTTCCGTCCGAACCGGAACAATCGTAATAGGTGAACGCGTCGCACTCGGTCTCGGTGTTTTCGGTCGTGCCGGGCAGAAGCAGGGCGATGTTCTCGGTGACTTTCGCGGCATCTTCGGCAGCGATTTTTTCGGCGGTGAAATAATTGGTGACCGAGACCGCCGCGGCGACCGTGAAGCACAAAATCAACAGCACCAAAATCGGTTTCAGATAGTGTTTGTTCATGGTTTCGCCGCCTCCTTCGGGGGGCCTTTCAGACGCCTTTTGCGGTCAGTGCCGAACGGGCGCGGATAGGTCGCCATCTCGATCAACGGCGTCAATACGTTCATAATCAAAATCGAATAGGAGACGCCCTCGGGCAGATTCGACCACAGCCTTATCACGACCGTGAAAAAGCCGCAGCCGATGCCGAAAATCACTTTCGCCAAGAGATTCGTCGGGCTGGTGGCATAGTCGGTGGCCATAAAGACCGCGCCCAGAATCAGGCCTCCGGAGAGCATCTGCATCACCGGGTCCGCGCCGAATATCCGGGTGAGCAGCCCGACCGTACCGATAAAACAGAGCGGGATGACCGGCGTAATGACTTTTCGGATAAACAGATAAAGACCGCCCGCCAAAAGCAGCAGACGGCTGACTTCCCCGATGCAGCCGATCGTGTCCACATTGCCGACCAAAGCGCCTAAAATCGTCGTGCCGTCCGGGACAAGCACGGTGCCGGTCTTCATCATCGCAAGCGGCGTCGCCGAGGAGACGCCGTCATAGGCCGTCCGCCAGGCGGTCATCGCCGTCGGAAAAGAGACGAGCAAAACGATGCGCGCGGTGATCGCGGGATTCGCGAAATTCTGCCCGATACCGCCGAAGCACTGTTTGACGATGACGATGGCGGTGAAAGCGCCGATCACGGCCATCCAGACCGGGAATTTCGGCGGGAGGTTATAAGCGAGCAAAAGCCCGGTCACGACCGCTGAGAGGTCGCCGACCGAGTTTTCGCGTTTGGTGAGTTTCCTGAAAAGATATTCAAACACAACAGCCGCAGCCACCGTCGACACGATCAGCACGGCGCTGTACCACCCGAACATCACGCACCCCGCGATTCCCGCGGGCAGCAGCGCGATGATCACGTCGAGCATAATGCGCCGCGTGGACGAAGCGGTGGTCATGTGCGGCGAGGAGGTGACGATAAACCGTTTTTCCATCATCTTTTCCCTCCCTGCTTTTTGGCGTAGACCTTGCCGAGCCGCATCATCTGGGTCAGCTGCCGCCTGGCCGGGCAGATATAAGAGCAGCACCCGCACTCGACGCAGTCCATCACGCCTTTTTTCTCCAAATCCGCGGCGTCGCCGCGCAGGTAGGCCTTATATAATTCATACGGCGCGAGGTTCATCGGGCAGGTATTCGCGCAGCGGCCGCAGCGGATGCAGGGTTGCTCGGGTTCCTTTTCCCCGCCCGCTCCGGCAAAAATCAGAATCGCGTTGTTTTGTTTGAGCACCGGTTGTTCGTCGGTGTAGACGCAGATGCCCATCATCGGGCCGCCCATGATGATGCGGTTGGCGTCCGGCGCGTAGCCGCCGCAGAACTCCACGATGTCTTTGATCCGGGTTCCGATGGTCACGCGCAGGTTGCCGGGGTTTTTGACGCCGTTGCCGTCAATGGTCATCCGGCGGGCGACGAGCGGCATCCCGTCTTTGAGATATCGGCTGATAAACGCCGTGGAGGTGATGTTCATCACAACGCAGCCGACGTCGGACGGCAGTTTTCCCGCAGGGACTCTGCGTCCGGTGGTGCTGTAAATCAACATTTTTTCCGCGCCCTGGGGATATCGGGTCGGGATGGACTGCACGCGGATCCGATGTCCTTCGGTCGTGCAGGTCTTTGCGACTTTGGTCAGCTCCGCGATGGCGATGGGCTTGTCGTTTTCGATGGCGATCACGATCTCTTTGGCGTTGAAGTGTTCGGCCGTGACCATAATGCCGTTCATGATGTCCCAGGTGTTTTCGCGGCTCTCGCGGTTGTCGGAGGTTATGTAGGGCTCGCATTCGGCGCCGTTGATGATGAGCGTGTCAATGCAGTTTTGTTTGTAAAGCGCGAATTTGACGTGCGCCGGGAAACCCGCGCCGCCGAGGCCCACAAGGCCGGACGCGCGCACCGCGGTCACCAAATCCTCTTTGCCGTGGACGTGGGGAGGGGTGACGCCGCCGAAAACGCGGTGTTGGCCGTCGTTTTCGATTTCGACGGCGGCCGTTTTCGTGCCGCCCGGGAGGATGATCTCGCTGATTGCGAGGACTTTTCCGCTCACGCCCGAATGAATCGGCGCGCAGATCTGTGCGGTGCTGTCGCCGATGATCTGACCGATTTCCACGCGGTCGCCTTTTGCGACCGTGGGAATACAGGGCGCCCCGATATGCTGGAGCATGGAGACAACCACCCTCTCCGGCGCGGGCATTTCGACCGTCGCGCACTCCACGGTGTTCTTGCAGTGCGGCGGATGAACGCCTCTTTCCATGCCGAAAAGAGCGGAGATTCGTCCGTTTAGTCCCATCGACTCATCCCTTCCTTGGTTCTGCCGTAATTTTAACATAAATGAATTTTGGTGTCAACGGGAAATGGTGTCAACTTTACCCCCAAGAGTCAGTATATATAGGGAAGCGTTGTTCCCGTTGGGGAAATCAATGCTTCACGATACAAGCCGTTTAAACCGCCCGACCATTCGGAAAAGAGGATTAAATGAGCGAAAAGCGCCGCGGCGTCACCGCCGTTTTCATTTTCATCATTTGCGCCGCCTGCCTGGGCCTTCTTGCCGCGTTTCCGCGGCAGACGGCGGCCGGCATTTCGCACGGGCTGACGCTGGCGGCGGGCCTGTTCATCCCCGCGATGCTCCCGATGTATTTTCTCGTCTTTTTCATCGCCGGGACTCCCGCCGAGGCGGTGCTTCGCAAACTGCTCTCCCCGCTCTGCCGGTTTTTCCGGGTAAGTGACGGCGGCGCCATCGTGCTCGTATCGGGTTTTCTGGGCGGTTATCCGTCGGGCGCGATCGCCGCGAAAAAACAGCTCGAACGGGGCGCGTTAAGCCCGGAAGAAGCCGGACGGTTGATGATTTTCTGCATCAACCCGGGTCCGTCTTTCGTGATCGGCGCGGTCGGCGGAACTCTTTTCAACAGCGTCAAAGCGGGCTTTTTATTGATGTTTTCGGGCTGGGCGGCCTCCGCGGTGCTCGCGCTTGTCAGCCGCGTCAAAACCCTGAAAGTTTTCCCGAAGCAAAGCAAAGAGGCCTATGAACCTCTGTCGGCCGTCTTCTGCGACGCCGTCTCGGGCGCGGCGGGCGCGTCTTTGACCGCCTGCGCGGCGATCGCGCTTTCCTGCGCGGCCGTCTCCGTGCTCTCGGAGATTTTCGGCGGCGGTACGATGATTTTATCGCCGTTATTCGAAGTCACCGGCGGCGTCGGCGCACTCAGCCGAACCGGCTCGCTGCCCTTTTGCGCGGCAGCGCTCGGTTTCGGCGGCGTCTCGGTCATAATTCAGATCGTCTCGTTCAGCGCACGGTTTTTCGGTTTGAAAAAACTCTTTTTCTTCCGATTCGCCCACGCTGCGCTCTCCGCCGGTTTCGCGGCTGTGCTCACGCTGATTTTCCCGGTCGAAATACATGAAGTCACAGCCGAGACCCTTGCGGCCGTTCGGGAAAACCAAGTGCCGGCGGCGCTGCTGCTCGTGTTCTGCGGATTCGCACTCTCGCTTGCAAATTTGCTCCGAAAGCGGTATAATGAGAACGGTCTTTAAAAGCCGCGAATGAATCTGACAGCAGCTCTTTATTTTTGATGCGATAAAGGATATCGATTATGAAAAATACCGAGGATAAGAAAATCACGCCCGCCTGCGCCTATTGCACACTCGGCATCGGGAAATCCGAATGCCGCAGACGCGCCGAAACGCGGGGCAAAACCGCCTGTTTCCGCTTTAAATACGACCCTTTGCTGCGCGTTCCGAAACCGCCGCGTGTTCTTGCCGAACACTCGGAGAACGAGTTCAAGCTATAAAACATAAAATCAGCCGCCGGATTGCTCCGACGGCTTTTTGATTGCTTATGATTGATTTGCCAGTCGCTCGAACAACCGGTAATCCGCATCTTCATAGATCAGTTTATACCCGGCGTCATGCGGCAGACAGGTGTATAAAACATCGCCTTTCGGCACCAAAAGGTGCGTAAAATCATATCTGCTCAAAAAATCCTGATAATAGATCCGTCCCCTCTGGAGGTCATAATACTCCCGCATGATGTCTTTTTTGCCGTTGTTATTTTTGACAAAGACCTCCGCCCTGGGGTCAATGTAACACCTGAACCCCATATATTCGGCATAACCGCCGACGTCATAAGAAGTATATACGACAGCGGTATCGGGATCGGCATGCTCCAGAAGATAACCCACCGCGTCCGCTCCGTCGGGTTTGGAAGCGAATCGAACCGATTTCTGATATTTATCCGCGAGCCCGAAAACGAGCGCCGCGCAAACGGCAGCGATTAATAAAATTCTGATCAAAACCTGCCGTTTCGGAGAAGACGGCGTTTTTTCTTTTATTTTTGCCTCCCGTAAAAAGTAACTGAGCGGGAAAAGGCCGCAGATCGAAAAGAACAAAAATCCCCGCATCGAAGAAAGCGCGAGAAATGCCGTTCCGAGCGTCAGCAAGACATAGCGGAGTTTTGTGTTCCCTTTTTTATAAAGTATATATGTCAGTGTCACCGCCAGGAGAGTTCCGAAAATCCACTTTCCGAAACCGACATTGATGTCGGCGGGCAGCATCTCCTGCACCATATAGCTGATTTCGGGGTACCCGTAAGATTTGAACAGATAGGTCATCGCGTCAAACCCGTAAGGATTCGCGAATCCCGCCGCAAACATCAGGATTGAAACGATCAAAAACGATATTTTCGGATATCCCTGCCCCTTGATAAACAGAAAGCGGAACTTGAAAGCATCGATCCAATACGGGATTAAAATCACAAACAACATCGGCCACATCGCGGCGTGAAAATTTATTTCCAACGCCGATAAAACGGGCAGAATATACAGGTATTCCTTTTTCCCCCTGATAATATAACTCTCGAGGCAAAAAATCTCCAGTACAATCAAAAGTGTGGAAATGATATACGGCCTTGTCACCATGAACGGCGTGATCAATGCGCCGGTCAGCATCGTTATCCCGTAAGAGACAATGAAATTGTTTTCCGAGACCAGCATGCTGATTTTATAGAGGATAAAAACGATCAGGCAGTAAAAAATCATGACCAAAGCGAACAGGCCGAAGACGCCGAGCTTTGCGTACACCGTCCAAAACAGCGACGAAGTCAGCCATTGCTGCATCACAAACGAAAGGCCCTCATGAACCGTGAACGGCTCCGTGACGGGAAATCCGTTATGAAGAACGTATCTTCCGCTGTTCAATAAAAACCAGACGTCGTTGTCAAGCGCCTGACTGATCAGCAGACACGGGATAAAAATCAGGAAAAAAAGGCCTTTTTGCGCTTTTTGATTTTGATTCGATTTGATATTTTCCAAAATTCCACCGGCTTTCCCCAAGAAATCCGATTTTTCGTTCGGGATTATTATAACATTCCTTTCGGGATATTACAATAATAAGCATATGAGGCACTCTTTTACCAAATTTGTACGGAGCTTCCGCCATCGAATAAAAACGGGCATTTTGCAGATAATGATTGGGAAATGTCGCAACATGCGGCAAAAAATCTGCAAATTCGGAGGAATTTCATATATGAAGGCAACAGGAATCGTCAGGAGAATCGACGATTTGGGCCGGGTGGTCATTCCAAAGGAAATAAGGCGCACCATGCGCATCCGGGAGGGCGACCCGCTCGAAATTTTCACGAACGCCGACGGAGAGGTCATCTTTAAAAAGTATTCGCCCATCGGCGAACTGACCGAAGTTTCAAGCATCTACGCGGAGGTCATGTTCAAAAACAGCACCGACCCCGTCATCATCTGCGACCGCGACCATGTGATCGCGGCGTCGGGGGTCTCGAAAAAGGAAGTGCTGGAACGGAGGGTCTCGCCTCTGCTCGAGGAAGTGATGGAGCAGCGCAAGCCGTTTGTCGCGAAACCGGGCCTGAAACATCTGGCGGCCATCGAAGGCATTGAGCGCACCGCGTCCATCGCGATCCCGATTCTGGCGGCGGGCGACGTCTGCGGCGCGGTGATGATGATGTCGGACGAAAACAGCACCGTCCCGAAAGACAGCGACGTCAAGATGATCAACGTCGCGGCCGCGTTTTTGGGCCGCCAGCTCGAAGGGTAAATGTCGGTTTGAGTAAAACAGCGTCGTGATTTGACGCAATAAAGAATGCCACGCTATTTAGCGATTGAAATGGTATTTATCTGACTGCCCGCACAAACGCGCGGGCAGTCACAAATTTATTATAATGTAAAACATACATACAAAATTATCTTGTTTTACCTGAATGAAAAGATGTATAATTTAACCATCTTGATTTTAGAGGAGATATAAATGGAGTTTCAACATATCTGGGATAATATCTTAAAGCACGAAGGTGCAGAATTTTATACGAAAACGCATTTACCTTTTACATATAAAATAAAAGGCGGATGTGTTGTTCCTAACAGAACTAATTACCCTTTGGCAAAGATAAATTTTGAAAAAGCAGCTAAGATGCTTCCGCTGGAAGGTCCGGGGCAGATTAATAGTATGGTCATGGGTCCATCATATGTTTATTCATTGTTGACTGATAAACGCATTATTGGTTAACATCGATTAATTGTGTCCTAACCACCTTATCTTTGGATTATACATAAAAAACGCTTGCAATCCCTTTTAAACTGTGATATAATCCTTAAGCATTTGTTTCCGGCTGTTCCGGCCGGGGGTTGATGACAAAAACATTAACGCAGGTATTCCTCTGGCGGCGCATTGTATGCGCGAGACCATGAATGCCGGTAAAATACGGAGGGTAAAAACATCATGGATCTCATTAAAACAATGACGGATTCCTGCCTCAAGGCCGAGCCGCCCAAGTTCTCCATCGGCGACACCGTTCGCGTGTCGGTTAAGATCAAAGAGGGCGAGCGCGAGAGAATCCAGGCCTTTGAAGGCACGGTCATCGCCCGCAAAAACAGCGGCATCTCCGAGACGTTCACGGTTCGCCGCATCTCTTACGGCGTCGGCGTCGAGCGCGTGTTCCCGATTCACAGCCCGAACATCGCGGGAGTCGAAGTCGTCCGCAAAGGCACCGTCCGCCGCGGCAAGCTCTACTATCTGCGTACCCGTGTGGGCAAGTCCGCAAAGATCAAAGAAAAACTTTAAAAACAAACACTGCGGGGACGTCGTCTCCGCAGTTGTCATATTCGGCTGTTTTACGGTACTGTCGGCCGAAATCCTTGAAGGGAACCGGACAAAACGATGAACGACGACGCCAAAAGCGAACCGAGATACGGATTTTCCTACAACTTAGCCGATTTCATGCTCAGCATGGTCAAAGTCACCGCCGTGCTGGTGGTGGTGTTGATGCTGCTGTTTCGCTACGCGGTCGTGGACGGCGACTCCATGGTCCCGACTTTCGAAAACCGCGACCGCGTCTTTGCCGCCAACATCTTTTATGAACCGCAGCGGCTCGACGTCGTGGCGGTCTTTGAGGTAAACACGCTCCACAAACCGCTGATCAAACGCGTCATCGGCATTGCCGGCGACAAAATCGTCGTCGACGCCGCGGCCGGAAAGGTCTACGTCAATGATATCGCGCTCGAAGACGCCTACGTGTCGGGCCCGACCAACGAGGCGGGCAGCGTCAGTTACCCCGTCATCGTGCCCGAGGGATACATTTTCGTCATGGGCGACAACCGCAATTACTCCTACGACAGCCGCTATACCGAGATCGGAATGATCAAACTGAGCGCGGTCATCGGAAAAGTCGTTTTGCGGTTTTACCCCGTTGACAAAGTGACTTCACAGTTCTCATGACACCCGATATCCAATGGTACCCGGGTCACATGACCAGGACCCGCCGCGAGATCGAAGCGCAGCTCAAAATCGTCGATCTGGTGGCGGAAGTGCTCGACGCGCGTCTGCCGCTGTCATCGCGCAATCCCGACATCGATTCCATCGCAGCCGGAAAACCCCGGCTGATTCTTTTGAATAAATCCGATCTCGCCAATCGGAAAATCACCCTCGCCTGGGCCGAAAAATTCCGGTCGCAGGGTCTCGGCGTGGTCATCACCGACTGCAAGAGCGGCTACGGCATCAACAGCATCAAGCCGGCCGCGTTCTCGCTGCTCGCCGAAAAGCGCGCGAGAGACGCGGCAAGAGGTATGACGAAGGCCGTCCGGATGATGGTCTGCGGCATTCCGAACGTCGGCAAATCGGCGCTGATCAACCGGCTCGCCGGCACGAAAAAAGTCCGCGTCGAAGACCGTCCCGGCGTCACCCGCGCCCGTCAGTGGGTCACGGTCGACAGTGAATTCGAACTCATGGACACCGCGGGCGTGCTCTGGCCGAAATTCGAAGACAAAGAAGCCGCCGTCCGCCTTGCGCTGACCGGCGCGATCAAAGACGCGGTGCTCGATACCGCCGGGCTTGCGCTGAAAATGCTCGAATACCTCTCCCAAACCGAACCCGAAGCGCTGAAAGCGCGTTATGAAGTTGATCTCTCCGGCACGCCGCTGGAACTCTTCGACCGCATCTGCAAAAAGCGCGGCATGATAATCCGGGGCGGCGAGCCCGATTACGAGCGCTGCGCGGTGATGCTGCTCGACGAACTGCGCGGGGGTAAACTCGGCCCCGTCTCTTTCGAAAAGCCATGACGCTCTATGAATTCGACAAAGCGGTCTGCGGCGAGGGTTTCCCCGTCGTCTGCGGGCTCGACGAAGCGGGCAGAGGCCCGCTGGCGGGTCGGGTCTATGCCGCCGCGTGCGTGCTTCCGGCCGGATTCGAGCCGGAATTTTTAAACGACTCCAAAAAACTGACCGCCAAACGGCGGGAGGTTTTATATGACGAGATCACCGCGAACGCCCTCGACTGGGCGGTCGCTTTTTCCGATGAAAAAGAGATCGACGCGATGAACATCCTCGAGGCCTCGCTGCTCGCGATGCGCCGCGCCGCCGCGCAGTTGTCGGTCATTCCCGACATCTATTTGGTCGACGGCAACCGCCATCCGAAGATCGCGGGGGTCTGCCGCATGGTCGTGCAGGGAGACGGCAAATCGGCCTCGGTCGCGGCGGCCTCGATCCTGGCCAAGGTCAGCCGTGACCGCTATATGACCGCGATGGCGGAAAAATACCCGGGCTATGGATTCGAGCAGCATTTCGGCTATCCGGTCAAGGCGCATTACGACGCCCTCGCCGATCTCGGCCCCTGCGAACTCCACCGCAGGACCTTTTTAAAGAATTTGGAAGAAAAGCACCCCGCCGCAAGCAAAGGCGCCAAAGGCGCCGCCGTAAGCAAAGGCGCAAAAGGCGCCACCGTGAGAGGCGCCTTGGGCGAAGACGCGGCGGCCGTCTTTCTCGAACACAGCGGTTTTCGGATTTTATCCCGCAATTTCAAAGTCACCGAGGGCGAGCTGGACATCGTCGCAGAGCGCAACGCCCTCGTACATATCGTCGAAGTCAAACAGCGCGCCGCCGACTCTATCGAGCGCCCCGCGGCTTTTGTCACTCCGGCAAAGCAAAACCGCCTCAAAACAGCCGCCATGCGCTGGCTGTCCCAAAGCGGCTGCAAAATGCCGTTTTGTTTCGACATCGTCGAAATTTTAGGCGACGAAATCACCCTGATCGAAAACGCGTTCTGAATTGCCGGCATGATGCCGGTTCTTAAAAAACGACAGGAGGAATTCCGATGAACCAAATCATCAGAAGACCTGCCGCGCAATCCTGGCCGCTGAAAAACGGTTTCGGGAATCACCGGCTGATTGTGCGGGTATCAAAGGCCGCGGATTATGTCATGGCAGAGGCTCAGTGGAGGAGACGGGACGCTGAACCATGGAAGATCGGTGTACGGATCAAACACCTCGTTACGGATGCGGAAATTACGGATATCAAAATTCTAGGGAACACAAGAGAAAACTGCAGGATCGTATTCAGGGCGCCGATGACGGGTGAATACGGCATATACTTTATGCCGTTTGTCATTGAAGGAAGGCACTGGTATACTCCGTTTGTGCGATATATGCCGGCTGAGGATTTAAAGGCGGACAAAAGCTGGGCCTCTTCCCTGCCGGATTGCCCGGAACGCGCTGAGGCACTTGCCATAGAGAGCCGTACGGCGTTTGATCTGTTCGGTTCAATGGAAGTGATCGCTTCGGAACAAGAGACAAATGAGCTGATTGAACTCCATCGTGAGAAGGATTTTTTAATATTTACCGAAGACAGGCAAAACCCCGTCATGATGTTTTATGACCTCCCGCAAAAATGGATTACGCGGGAAGGGGTAAAAAGTCATTTCAACGGCAGCGCTTTTTCAGACGAATACTATGTCTTTCAGGCCGCGGTTTACGCGCTGAAAGACATTGAATGCCTGAAAGCGGAATTTGAAAGCGATACGTTTGACACCGGCAGGCTGACCTGTTTTAATACGCACGGCACCGACTGGCTGGGAAGAAGGTTTTCCAAAACCCTGTCCGTTCGAAAAGGGGAGATCCTGCCGCTCTGGGTCGGCGTTGACATCCCGAAATATACGGATGAGGCCGGGTTTACGGATAAAATATGTTTTGATGTTTCGATCGGCACCGGTCGTGCATCAAAAGAAAAAATATCGGTTGAGCTGGACATCAGCAGGGAAAATCTGCCTCGGCGCGGAGATGCCGATCTTTGGCGGCTGTCGCGTCTGAGGTGGTTGAACTCCGGAATCGGGCTGGAAGAAAGCACCGTCAAGCCATACACGCCGGTCGTTGTCAGGGGCGACACAGTCACCTGCCTCGGCAGAAGCGTGACATTCGGCGCAAACGCATTGCCGTTGTCGATCAAAACATATTATAACAACAACGCCACGGACATCACCGAACGGGCAAGAGACGTGATTTCCGAACCAATCGGGTTTTCAGTCGCTGCCGGCGGAAAAGTCCTTCCTTTTATACAGGAAAAATACAGTGTCAAGAGCATCAATGATACCAAAGCCGAAGCAGCCGCGGAACTGAATTGCGGCAATATATCAATGAAAACAAAAACGGTTATGGAGTATGACGGACACGCGGAAACATATATTACGCTCGTCTCGTCCGAAGACATCCTCATAGATGATGGCGGTCTGCATATCGCCATGCCCGGGGATGCCGCCAAATACATGGCCGGTATGGGATACGAGGGCGGTCTTACCGCGCAGGAATGGGATTACAGGTGGGACGAACAATACGCGAACAATTTTTTGTGGGTCGGAAACGTGTATGCCGGGTTGTCGCTTAAATTGAAGCACAACGAAGACGTCTGGGAGTTGTATAATTTCAAAAAACAAGGCGTTCCCGCTTCGTGGGCCAACGGCGGAAACGGCGGGGTCAGGTTGGAAAAAACAGGCGGCAACCCGACGATCCATGCGTTTACCGGCGGATTTACGTTAAAAGCCGGAATGCCTGTTCTGTTCCGTTTTTCGCTTCTCATCACACCGCTAAAACCGATCGACACCGACATGCACTGGCAGCACAGGTATTACCACAAAGATACATGGAATAACGAAATACCCGATATCGAAGAGGCGAAAGAAGTCGGTGCCGCGATCATAAATCTGCACCAGGGCGGGCCTTTGAATCCGTTCATCAACTATCCCTTCGAACAGTCGGACAACCTTTCCCTGCAGACAAAGCAAGCGCACGATACCGGCCTGAGGTATAAGATTTATTACACCGTGAGGGAACTGACCAATCACGCCGCGGAACTGCCCGTGCTTCGCGCGCTGGGCAGCGAGATTTTGATGGACAGCCCGAATTTCCGCATCGCGGACCATTTTACCGATTCCCCCGACGAGCGGATGACCGGCGCGCCCTGGCTCTGCGAGCACCTGACCGAGGGTTTCGTTCCGGCATGGCAGGCGCTGCTGCCGAACGGCGAATACGACAGTGCGATTGCTGCGACAGGGCTGTCCAGATGGCACAACTATTATCTTGAAGGACTTTCATGGCTGATAAAGGTAAATGATTTCGATGGTATCTATCTCGACGGTGTCGGATACGATCGTCAAATTATGAAGCGGGTGCGCAGAACGCTGGATCAGGCCAAGCCGGGCTGCCTGATTGATTTCCATTCGGGCAATAACTATAATCCGCTGTACGGGCTGGCGAATCCGATCATTCAGTATTTGGAACTGATGCCGGGCATCGACAGTCTCTGGCTGGGCGAAGGTTATGACTACGAAAATACCTCTCCGGAATACTGGCTTGCGGAAGTCAGCGGCATACCCTTCGGCCTGATGGGTGACATGCTTTCGGCCGGCGGCAACCGCTGGCGCGGCATGGTCTTCGGTATGACGGCGCGGTACGGTTGGCAGCAGGGAGGGAACCCTGTGCCGGTGTGGGAATTGTGGAAGCGGTTTGGCATGCAGGGCACAAAAATGCTGGGATGGTGGGATGAAGACTGCCCTGTCAAAACAAACAGTGACAGGCTTAAGGCGACCGCCTTCGTCGGGGAAGACCGCTGCATGATTGCTGTCGCATCATGGGAAAAAGAATCGGCCGCTGTCCGTTTTGATATCGATTGGGCAAAACTCAACGTATCCGAATCCGACCGCATCACAATTCCGTTTATTCAAGATTATCAGGATGAAGAACCGTTCGACTTCAGCAAACCGCTCGGCATTGAACCGAATAAAGGGAAGATCATCATCATCCGAAAAGGATGACCGCCGCTTTCAAATTCATTATTTCAATTTCTCATTCCATCAGCGCTTTGGATAACGGCTTCGCGAGCGCCGCGCAGCAGCCGCCATGCGCCGGCTGTCCCAAAGCTGCCGCAAAATGCCGTTTTGTTTCGACATCGTCGAGATTTTAGGCGACGAAATCACCCTGATCGAAAACGCTTTTTGAATATGTAGGGGTCGGCATCCTTGACGACCCGTAAGCAACAGTTATCGCTTTTAAAAAAGGACCTTACTATAATCCAATTGCATTTGCGTTATATTAATTGTTGCAAAACTGAATGCTCTCAAATCTGCATTGCCTGATGACAGGCTTGATATATAAACCTCATCCTTATAAAGCAGTATTACATTATAATCGCCGTCACTCCAAAATGTTTCCACATTTGGCCCTTTTTCTTCAACTCTGTTAAGCAAACTCATTATGTATTCTGCATTTTGAATACTCAGCTTTTTCTTTCCCGTAAAATCGGTTGAAATCAGAGATTCCTTGGAACGTATATCACGACTATTCATACATTGACCTTTTGCATATTGTAAAACCCCGTTACTCTCCAGTAAATAATAATATGTCGGATAACTTGCGCCGGATGTTATGGTCATTTTGAAAACAACATTATGAAAGGGACTGTACCACAGTGTTTTGAATGAGCTGAAATAGATCTTCCATGTACATGCTCCGATGATCAGTAATAACGATAATATGATTGCCGTAATTTTAATTGGCTTTTTCATAAAATGATGAACCCTCCGTTTATGGTATATATTACCATCGAAGTAGAGTTTCGTCAAGATCATACCTATAAACAAAAGCGGACGGAAGCTCAAAGCTCCGCCCGCTCAATTTTTCTTACGCCTGCGCGGTGGCCGTGCAGACATTCTTGCCTCCCTTGTATTCAGTAACGGCTGCGCCGTTCCCGCAGGAATGGGGGCAGAATTGCTATGCAATTCATCTTCCGCCTGAAGCGGTGGTTGGATTCATATTTGTAGGGAAGCGAAATCCGCGCGGCGGGACAAGGTTGCCGACCCCTGCAACTCGGACGGCCAATGGCCGCCCCTACGCCATAATTCTTGATTTTGAATTCTGAATTCCGAATTTCCCTACTCCATCAGCGCTTTGGATAACGGTTTTGCGAGCGCCGCGCAGGCAGCCGCCGCGATCACGATGCCCGGAATCATATAGAGCGCGTTATAGGCCGCCGAATAGAGCCAGACCGTCGGCGTGTGCATAAACCAGACCTTCGGCGCCGCGAAGCTCGCGTAAAAGACCACGCCGCTGACGATGTGGACGAGCCATCGCGCGAATCCGCCGATGACCGCGCCGAGCGCCCAGCCGCCCGCGCTCTTTTTGAGCATCATCAGCCCCGCCAGCCCGACCATCATATACGCGAGCGGATAATCCATGATGAGCGACCAGATGTTGACCGCGTACCCCTCGTTGAAATATTGGATCATACCGGCCACCGCGCCCGCCATGAGCCCCGAAAAAACCCCGCGCCGCAGCGCGTAGATCATCAACGGAATCATCGCGAAGTCGATGGAGCCGCCCTCGGGGCCGACCGGGATGCGCAGCAAACTCAGCACCGCCGACAGCGCGACCATGACGGCGCCTTCGGCAAGCACGAGCAGCTTTTTGTTTCTGATTTTTTGCATTGCCATAGGAAACATCCTTTCAAACTTTCAACCGCATTCCGTGATCATGTTGATAAATGAATAAACAAAACCGCCGATAAAATATCGACGGCTTACAAGTCATTGCGTTGAGCATGTACCTCCGTCGGCATTATCCGAATCAGGTTCAAGGCCGTAAATTTACGGCCTATGGGTTTCGGGCAAGGGACCCGCTCTCAGCCGACCCGTTCGTCGGCACCCCAATGCAGTTGTAAATTCATTTTATCACAATCCGTAAAAATGTCAACCCAACATTTTTCGCAGAGACGTCAATAACTTTTTTTCGCGGCGCGAGACCTGCACCTGGGTCATTTTCAACCGTTTCGCCGCCTGGGTCTGGGTCAGCATGCAAAAATAACGCAGCCGGAGCAGTTCGCGGTCGTCTTCTTCAAGCTCCTTCATCGCCTTGATCAGCGACAGGCGGTCGGTCAGCTGTTCCTCCTCGAACGGCACGGGGATGTCCAGCTGGCTCTCCTCGTCCTCCTCGTTGCTGACCGTCAGTGAGATCGTCGGCGCGGCGGCCTGAATCGCGTCTGCCGCCGTCTCGGGCTCCACGCCGAGCAAAACCGCGAGTTCCGACACCGTCGGCTCGCAGCCGTTTTCGCGGCAATATTCCTCGCGCGCACGCAGCGCGTTCATCGAAAGCTGCTTTAAAGCCCGTCCGATTTTGATTGAACCGCCGTCCCGGAACTGGCGTTTGATCTCTCCCAGAATCGCGGGCACCGCGTAAGTCGAGAATCGCAGCCCCCGCTCGGACTCGAATCCGTCCGCCGCTTTGCATAATCCCACGCATCCGGCCTGGAACAGATCGTCATAATCGATTCCGCGCCCCCGAAAACGGTACGCGGCCGCCCGGACAAGGCCGAGATTTTCGGTAATCAGCAGCTCGCGCTGCGGCGACCGGAACTTTTCGTTTGCCCTGCTCTTCAATTTTTCCGACCCTGCCACCTAACGCCCTTTCCTGTCGGACTTCTTTTCGGCGTCCGGACTGATCAGCCGTTTCTTTAAGGTCACGGAAGTCCCTCTGCCGGGCTTGGAGCGTACAGCGACGCCGTCGGAAAACTGCTGCATCACCGTGAACCCGAGTCCCGAGCGCTCACCGCTTGTCGACGTGGTAAACAGCGGCTCCATCGCCTGCCTGACGTCGGCGATGCCGCGCCCCTTGTCCGAGATCTTTATGTAAAGCACCCCGTCCGAAGTCAGTTTGGCCGCCATGACGATCTCACCCGAACTGCTCGGATAGGCGTGAACGATGCAGTTGGTCACTGCCTCGCTCACCGCCGTTTTGACGTCCGAAATGACGTCGCAGGGCGGATCGGCCTGCGCCGCGAAGCAGCCGGCAATCGCTCTCAAAAAACTCTCGTTAACCGACTTGGCCGGAACCGTCAGACGCATTTTGTTGATCACTTTCATTGGTATTATCCCCTTTCTCACTTTCCCGAAATTCCGCGATCCGATCCAGCCCCGCCAGTTTCATCACCCTTTTTTGGCGCGCTGTCAGCCCGCTGACAGCCACTTTGCCGCCCCACGCCTCGATCACGCGAAACCGCCCCATCACCAGTCCGATGGCCGAACTGTCGATGAAGGTCACGTCGGAAAAATCCAGCTCCACTTCCGCGGGGCGTTTGCGCATCAGCGCGTCGTCGATTTGCGGCCGAAACCGCGCGGCCTCGTGGTGGTCAATTTCCCCGCTCAGATAGACAGTCACCCTATCGAGCGCAATTTTAATCAGCATCTCTATCTCCCTTTCTTTGTTTCGGAGGTGCTTCGCCTGTCGATTACCGCATCACGGCACTTCAAAAGGCGAAACTTCCTCTCGCTCGCCGATTGATTTGATAAAAGCATACCGCAGCCCGCGCGAAAAACTTGTCGAAATCCGAATCCCCGAAAGCGGGTATTTTGCTTTTCTCGCTCGGCGAAAACCCGATTATTTTGCCTTTTTAAAATCAAAACACTTGCAAAAAAAAGGGCGGTATGTTATAATAGCGCTTGCGCCTTTTATAAGGAAGCATCAACAGATAGGAGAATTTTCATGAGCGTTTTTGAATATGTCATCGGCGGGTTGCTGCTGGTGGTGTCCATTGTGCTCACCGTCGTAATTTTGCTCCAAAAAGAGAGAGCAAGCACCTCCAACAATGCGTTCGAGGCGGATACATCCGACAGCTATTACAGCAAAAACAGCAGCCGCACCAAAGAAGCCGCGCTCAGCCGGATCACCAAGATCCTTTCGGTCGCGATGTTCGTGCTTGCGATCGCCATCAATATTTTCATCAATGTGTCCAACAACTCCAAAAACACTTCCAGCTCCGCGAGCAGCGCCGCGTCCGGCACTGTTTCCTCGGCCTCCGGAGACACCGCGCTCGAGTCCACCCTCAGCGCCGTGTTCGCTTCTTCAACCGCGGCCTCGGCTCCGGCCTCCGTTGAAAGCGCCGCGAGTTCGGTTCCGACCGCTTCGAGCCAGGGTTAGTCCGTTCATAAAAAGTGCCGCCGCAGCGGGCCTGCCCGCTGCGGCGCTTTTACAGTAAATTGAATTTGAGTGTCACAGCTCGCAGAATGAGATTCCTTTATAATAGGTCTTCAGAATCTGCGAATAGGTCTTCCCCGCTTTTGCAAGCGCGCCCGCCCCGTATTGGCTCATTCCGACGCCGTGCCCCCAGCCCTTGACCGAAAAGGTGAATTCGCTGTTTTTATATGCCACCTCAAAGCAGGCCGAACGCAGCCCGAAGAGTTCCCGCAGCTGCAGCCCCGTCAGCGAAATCCCGCCGATTTTCGCGGCGCTGACATACCCGGCAGGCGTCCGAAGAAGTTCTTCAAACCACTTTTTCTGATCCGAGGGCAGTTCGCATCCCGCTTTTTCAAGCGCTGTTTTCACCTCATCCGTTGAAAGCATCACTTTTGACAGATAATCGGGCGACTGCTCGTCCCCGGAACTGTCGACTCCGACCAGATACGGCGAATAGGCGCCCCAGATATTCTGCGCGCTCTCGGTCTTGCCGCAGCTGATGGCATGATAAGTCGCCACAATCGGCTCGCCCTCGTAAACCATGATCAGATCACCCACCTCTTCAACCAGTTTGTCAAGGCGTGCGATCTGCTCCTCCCAGTCATCGGGATACAGTTTTTTGATCTCCTCATCGCCGATGTACGCCTGTCCGACTGCCGGGTCGTCGGAGATATCGGCGCCGGCAAGCGAAGCCGTAGGGCTGCTGCGCTCGCGGATCTTGTAACTCACCGCATAGGTATGCGCCGCGACAATCTGGGCTTTCAGAGCTTCATCCGGGTATTCGAGCGGCATTTCGGCGGCAGCCGCGCCGCGCAGATATGCCTTCGGGGTCAGAGCGATCACCTTTCCGCTCGCCGACAAAAAGACTTTGTACTCCGACTCGTCGCCCGAAGCGGGTGAGGCATTCAGGGAACTCGAACCGGCATAAATCGCGTCAAAGAACTGCGACATCGTGGGAATATCGGATGCCGTCGTCATTTCCGAAGAACTCATCTTTCCGGCCGGCTCCTCCATTTTCGAAACTGCCTGCGCGAGCAGCGGAGCCGCGACCATGCAGATTACTGCAAGCGCAATGCCCGTTTTCAGCTTTTTCATTTTGATTTTCTTCCTCCCCGCACGGTTTTCCCGGAAATTGCGGATCGGCTCCGACACGATGTCGCCGCGCCGACCACAAAATAAAGATATTCACAACCTGTCCGCGGTATGCGCGGAGTTTCTCATCGAAAGGAGACGTCCGGTTTGAAAAAAAACACCATGACCTTCGCGGTCTGCCTCGTCTTTGCAGCGCTGCTGACTGCCGTCAACACCTACGGCGCCGTCGGCACTTCGCAGGTCATGCTGCGCGACGGCATGGGGTATATCTACGCGCTCCTCGCAGTCGGGGCGCTGCTCTGGTTGTTTTTCACCGGCAAAAAACGCTTCCGGACCGAACCGGGGTGGCTCAACACCGGCAAACCGGAATTTTTCTTTTTCGGCGCCGCGGTTTTGACGGTTTCGCTCGTTTCTCTTTCCGAATTTTTACCGCAGCTCGGAAATTTTGACCCGGTCCTCCAGGGCCCGTTTTTGATGACCCGTACGGCTTTCTCCTGCCTCGGCCTCGCGGCCGGCCCGCTGCTTTTTATCGCGGGCGCTTCGAAAAAAGCCGGGCTCAAAGGCCTTTCAACCGCCTTCGCTGCGATTTGGAGCTTTGCCTTTGTGGTTTCGGAATGCACCTTTTTCATTCCTCTGCCCGATATCTCACTCTATCTTCCGCGGCTCGGAACCGCGGTTTTCGCGACGCTGACTTTCTGTTATCTGACAATGGCCGGAAAAGCCGGCCTTCGCCGAAACGCCGCGGGACTTCGCACCTGCGCCGGGGCGCTGATGATGTTCTCGGTTTCGGACATCGTATTCTGGATGGTTTATCACAACAACGCCTTCCGCTCGATGCCCGTTTCGAGTTTTCTGTTCGCGGTTTTCTTCGCGTTATATTCCGTATGGTTTTCTTTTACGCTGGACCGCAGGTTTATATCCCATGACCCGTCGGCGGAGGTGGCGGCCGTTGAACTATGAAATCGTAAATTTTTCGGGCGGTTTTGAACTTCTGAAGCCCGCTTCCGCTTTCCTGAAAAGCGCCGGAGCGCTCTCTTTGAAGGTTCTTTTTGCCCTGCTCACCGAAGGCGGCGGTTCGTCGGAGGCGATGGCCGCGCGATTCGGATGCGAAGACAAAGAGATCCGGGATGCGCTTGCCTACTGGATCGACTGCGGCCTTTTTTCGCGCTGCGGCGGAAAACTCGCCTTTGCCGAACTGCCCGAGCAGAAGAAAACAGTTCAAAAACCGCTCCCGGCCAGCATCGCGGCGGTTCCGGCCATGACTTCGGACGAAGCCGCGAAACGCATCCGCGAAAATGAGGAATTGAAATTTCTGATCGAGCAGATGCAGCGGTGTTTCGGCCGGCTGCTCACTCAGAACGAGGTCTCCCAGACCATCTCGGTATGCGACTATTCGGGGCTTCCCGTCGACGTGATGATTTTGCTCGTCGGCTACAGCGCCTCGGTCGGAAAGACCTCGATGGCTTACATCAAGAAAGTCGCGATGGATTGGGGAGAGCGCGGCATCGTCACCCAGCAGCAGGCCGACGAACAGCTCAAAGCCCTTGCCTCTCAGTCGAGAGCCGACGAGATTGTCACGAAGGCGCTCGACGTCACCGGCAGAAATCTCGTCGCCCGCGAGCGCGAATACGCAAACGACTGGGTCGCCGTCCTCGGTTTTGACGGCGATATGCTCGCAGAGGCCTATTCCCAGTGCGCGCTCGCGACCGGAAAAAGGGATTTTCGATACATTGATAAGATTTTACATAACTGGAGCGAGAACGGAATCGCCACCCTTGAGCAGGCGAAAACCTTCAAACAGAGCCGTTTTTCGAAGACCTCCCGCAAAAAGGCGGACGAAGAGGCGAACGGCGAATTTTTGAAAAACGCCTTGTCTATTAAGGACGTTTGATGTAAAATAGAGCTTGGGGGTGCGAACGATGAACGAGGAGATCCTGCGCAAAGCGGCGGACGAACTCGCCGCCGTCCGCGAACGGAATCTGCGCGAGCAGCAGCGGCGTTTTGAGGAATGCCGTCGGCTGAATTCGCGCTTTTTTGATATCTCCGCCGAAAATTGTGAGCTTGCCGCCGCCATGGTGCGGGTCGCTTTATCCGGCAACACCGACAATCTCCCCCCGCTGAAAGACCGGTCCTTGGCGCTTCGCGCCGAACAGGAGAAACTTTTAAAAGCCCTCGGAAAACCCGAAAACTGGCTTGATGCGATCTTTTCCTGCCCCGTCTGCAAAGACACCGGCATCACCGACGGCAAGCGCTGCGGCTGCGTTCAGAAGCTGATCGCCGAAATCAACACCAAAACTCTGAACGCCCGCTCACCGATGAAGTTACATACCTTTGAGGAATTCGACCTCTCTTATTACGACGATAAACCCGACCCGAAACTCGGAGAGTCGCCGCGCGCAAGAATGACCCAGATTTATAACAAACTGCGCGGTTATGCCGCCAACTTTTCTCCGGCTTCCAGGAGCTTATTGCTCTGGGGCCAGCCGGGACTCGGAAAGACCCATCTTGCCCTCTCGGTCGCATCGGTCGTATTATCCCGCGGTTTCTCGGTCGCCTATATCCCCGCAAACGACCTGTTTTCTCAACTTGACCGTGAGCGTTTTTCAAACGACGAGGAGAACGAAACGCTCAAAACCGCTTTAAACTGCGACTTATTAATCCTCGACGACCTCGGCACCGAATACCTCAACGCCTTTATCCAGTCGCAGTTATACACCATCGTCAATGACCGGCTGCTCGCCCGAAAACCCACGATCATCAGCACCAACCTCGAACCCGGCGAACTCGACGAACGTTACCCGCGCCGGCTGGTCTCGCGCGTCATGGGTGAATACGCCGATTTTCTGCTCACCGGAAAAGATGTCCGAATCATCAAAAAATATAAATGAAATCTTTCAATGTGAAAGGAAGGTCAACTTTATGAACCTCACCAAACAGGAGATCTCCGCGCTGCAAACACTCGCCAAAAGAACCCACGAGGCCGCCTGCGACCCCGTCAATATCGAGCGCGAAAAGGGCTGGAGAGCGCTGAACGGCCTCAAGCCGATCCGCCCGATGGTCATCATCGACCAGCTGCCCTGGAACGAATTCCCCCAGGAAGAACTGACCGGCGCCGTCACCTCCGACCCCTATTGGCAGCGGGCCGAAAAGATGATGCAGCGGATGTTATTCCGCTTCAAATATATCCCCGGCGACGCGATCATCAAAGACGTTTTCACCGTCACCAAGGAGATTTCCGGCATCCACGATTTCGGCCTCAGAGTCAACGAGGACACCGCGAGCATCGAAGAGAGCAGCGAAGTCCGCGGACATTATTATCATGACCAGCTCGAGACCGACGAGATCGTCGACGCTCTGACCCCTAAGCCCATCGTCTATAACGAAGAATCGACCCTGAAGCATCTCGCCGAGGCACATGAGCTGTTCGACGGGATTCTTCCGGTCGCTTTGAACGGCGTCAACCCGCCGAACGACATCTGGGACCACCTGTCGATGTACCGCGGCGTCGAAAACCCGCTGTACGACATGGCGGAGCGCCCGGAGTTCGTTCATAAAATCATGCGCAAATTCACCGACATGTATATCGGCAACCTGCTCGAGCTTGAACGGCGCGGACTGCTCGGACACAGCCAGGAGACCATCCACTGCACCCAGGCGTTCGTCGACGAACTGCCCAAGCCCGGTTTTGATCCGAATCACGTGCGCGCCTGCGACACCTGGGCTTACGGCCTCGCGCAGATGCTCTCGACCGTCTCCCCGGCGATGTTTGAGGAGTTTGAAGTCGACTACTGCAAAGAGTGGGCAAAACACCTCGGCCTGGTTTATTACGGCTGCTGCGACCCGCTCGACCGCAAGATGGCGCAGGTCCGCAAGATCCCGAACGTCCGCAAAGTCAGCATGAGCCCGTGGACCACCCCGGAAGTCGGCGCCGCCGCCATCGCGGGTGACTATGTGTTCTCCTCGAAACCCAACCCCGCGCATCTCGCGGCCCCGACCTTCGACGGCGATATGGTCCGCGCTTATCTGACAAACATCCGCAAAGCCGCCGAGAGCAATAAGTGCCCGGTCGAATTCATCCTCAAAGACGTCAGCACCGTCAAGCATGACTTCAAGCGTCTGGTCGAATGGGAAAAGATCGCGATGGAGGTCGCGAAAGCTTAGTTTAAACATTAACCCGAACTGAAAATTGAATACGCGTGAGGAAAGCTTGATAATCAGTTTTCAGACCAAATTATGAAAAGGATGGCTGTTATTATGATGAAGCTCAACTACAAACGCACGATTCTGATCGGTCTGGCCTTTATGTCCATCTGCGCGTTCTGGCAGATGTACGACAGCGTCATCCCCTTGATTCTGAAAAATACGTTTGGCATCGGCGACGGCCCTTCAGGCATCATCATGGCCGCGGACAACGTGCTCGCGCTGTTTTTGCTGCCGCTGTTCGGCGCGCTTTCCGACCGCGTAAACACCAAAATCGGCCGCAGAATGCCGTTCGTCCTGATCGGAACGGCGCTCGCGGTCATTTTGATGAACTTTTTGCCCTTCTTTGACAACAGCTACTTTGCCGCGCCCACCAATCATCTCAAGCTCTTTTTCATCATCGCGCTCGGCTTGCTGCTCATTTCGATGGGCCTCTACCGTTCGCCCGCAGTCGCTCTGATGCCCGACCTGACCGTCAAACCGCTGCGCAGCAAAGGCAACGCGGTCATCAATCTGATGGGCGCGGTCGGCGGCGTCATCTATCTGATTCTGACCACCTTCCTCTATTCCAAAAAGCGCACCGAAGGCCTTGCGCACATCAATTATCAGCTCCTGTTCATCATCGTCTCGGCCATCATGGTCGTCTCGGTGGCGATTTTGTTCTTCACCATCCGCGAGCCGAAACTCTATGCCGAGACCAAGGCCTACGAAGATCTGCACCCCGAGGAAAACCTGACCGTCACCGACGAAAAGACCGGAAAGGTCCGGCTCCCCGGAGACGTCAGGCGCAGCATGGGCTTCCTTCTGTCGTCCATCGCGCTGTGGTTCATGGGCTATAACGCCATCACGACGGCGTTCACCAAATACGCCGCGCAGGAATGGAACATGTCGCTCGGCAGCGCGAGTCTGTGCCTGACCATCGCGACGGTCGGCGCCATCGTCTCCTATATCCCCATCGGCATGCTCGCCACCAAAATCGGCCGGAAAAAGACGATTATGGGTGGCATCGTGCTGCTGGCCTCCTGCTTCTTCGGCGGTTATGTCTTCACTTTGATCACAGATCAGTTCTCCCCGGTGCTTTACGGGCTCTTTTTGCTGATCGGCCTGGCCTGGGCGGCCATCAACGTCAACTCGCTTCCGATGGTCGTCGAAATGTGCAAGGGCTCGGACATCGGCCAATTCACGGGTTATTATTACACCTTCTCGATGGCGGCGCAGACGATTACCCCGATCGCCTCGGGCTATCTGCTCCAATATGTCGGCTACCGGACGCTGTTCCCCTACGGCGCATTCTTTGTGGCGCTGTCGTTCGTCACGATGATCTTTGTCAGACACGGCGACAACAAACCCGCGCCCGCGAAAGAAAAGCTCGAAATGCTCGACGTCGGGGACTGAAATTTGAAAATTAAATATTCAATTTAAAAAAAGGACGGCTCATGGAATGCCCGTATTGTTAAAAATCCTGATTATTCTTCTTGCGGTTGGTTTGTTTTTATTTGTTCTTGTCTTATATATGATCGCTCCGAATAAAAAGCGGGACTGCTCCAAATTTCGCGGCAGAAAATATGCCCACCGCGGCCTGCACGGCGACGGCATTCCCGAGAATTCACTTTCGGCATTCAAGGCTGCAAAGGAAGCCAACCTCGGTGTCGAGCTCGATGTCCAGTTCACAAAGGACAAGCAGATCGTCGTCATGCACGACGGAAACTTGAAGCGCCTGTTCGGTGTCGACCGAAAAATTCTTGATCTGACATATGATGAACTCAAACAATACCGGTTCGGCGGCACCGATGAGCACATTCCGCTGTTGTCCGAAGTGCTTGAAGTCCTCGGCGGCGTTCCGATTATCTGTGAGATCAAACCCTATTCGGGCAACCGTTGCCCCGAGCTCTGCGAAAAGACCTGCGCTTTCTTTGACAACTATCAGGGCGACTGGTGCATAGAATCCTTCAGCCCGTTTCTCGTTCAATGGTTTCGCAAGAACCGTCCCGACGTCATCCGGGGACAGCTCTCTGCCGGCATGCTGATTTTTAAAGGCCTAAACGCCTTCAGCCTCTTCGGTCTTCGCCATCTGTTGATCAATGTCTTATCCCGCCCCGATTTTATCGCCTATCGGTTTATTGACCTTTCACCTTTGGGTTTCCGGCTCTGCCGTCTATTTTATAAACCTTTTATGGTCGGCTGGACAGCCCGCGGGGACAAACAATTCGCCCAGGCGCAAAAGAATTTTGATACTATTATTTTTGAAACCTATGAAAGGGAACTCGGAATTGACGAATGATATTTAAAACGCAGCGTTTTAATTGTCATCCTGCACGCGGTCGAAGGATCTCGGACCGATCAAAGCAATCGGCAGCAATTTAAAATTTCATCTTCACTCAATCGAAAGGAGTGGACATATGCCTGATCTCCAAAATGCCGCATTTTTTAAACTCAGTTACGGCCTCTATTTGTTAAGTTCCGGAAACGGCCAGAAACAAAACGGCAGCATCAACAATACGGTCATTCAGATCACTGATACGCCGAAGCAGCTGGCCGTCACGGTCAACAAAAACTCTCTGACCCATGAGCTGATCGCCGAAACGGGTCTGTTCAACGTCTCGGTGCTCACGACCGACGCCCCGTTTGAACTTTACAAGCGTTTCGGTTATCAAAGCGGCCGCACCGCCGATAAATTCGCCGGTTTTCCCGAAGTCGAGCGCTCGGAAAACGGATTGCTCTATCTGACCAAATACGCCAACGCCCTGCTCTCGGGCAAGGTCACCTTCTCCAAGGACCTCGGCACCCACACCCTGTTTGTCGCCGACACCACCGATGCGCGGATTCTCTCGGACGGCGAATCGGTCACATATCAATATTATTTCGACCATATCAAGCCCAAACCGGAAGCGGCAAATAGGAAAAAGGGCTATGTCTGCAAAATCTGCGGCTGGATTTATGAGGGCGATCCTCTGCCGCCGGACATCATCTGCCCCATTTGCGGCCACGGCGCCGCCGATTTTGAACCCTTGCAATAAACCAACCCATAGGGGCGTCACGGGCTGCAGCCCGCCGTGGCGCCCGCCTTGTAATCGCCATGTAGGGCGCGGCTTCCCAGTCCCCATCACATGGATTGCGCGCCGCCCCTACGGTATATAAATCCCGCCGCGCGGTACCTTTCTTCTTCCCTATTCACTCTTCACTCTTCACTTTTATTTATTACCCAATTCCCCCTCGGGTCGTCGGGGACGCCGACCCCTACGGAACGATTTTACGCTGTTTCCACAGAGAGTCAAAAATAGATTAACCCTTTTAAATAACGGAGGTTTTTTCATGACAAGACGGGACCGCCTGATGGCGACATTGCGGGGAGAAAAGACCGACCGCCCGCCGGTTTGTTTTTATGAACTCAACGGCATAGACGAAGATATTCACAACCCCGATCCCTTCAATATCTATAACGACCCGTCATGGCGGCCGCTTTTAGAGTTGGCCCGGGACAGAACGGACCGGATCGCCATGAGAACGGTGGCGTTTCATCATGAGCCAAACGCCGTCGATCAGCTGACAAGCACAAAGATCTATTACGATGAGAACGGCAGCCGCCACAATATTACCGAAATAAAAGCCGGGGACAGGGTGCTTCGGCAGCACACACGGCGTGATAAAGACATCAATACGGTCTGGGCTTTAGAGCATTTTGTCAAGGACGAGGACGACCTTCGCGCATGGATCGATCTGCCGCACGACGGCAATGTGGGAATCCCGGACTGCCGTCCGGTGCTTGAGGCGGAAAAAGTCCTCGGTGACACGGGGATCGCGCTCATTGACTCAAGCGATGCCCTTTGCGAGATCGCTGCGCTGATGAGCATGGAAGATTATACGGTCATCGCCATGACCGCGCCCGAGCTGTTTGAGCAGGCGCTGAATATCGCTCAGGTTTTAATTGAGAAAAAAGTTGAAATTCTCTCTAAAGAACTGCCCGGCCGGCTTTGGAGAATTTACGGGCCGGAGTACGCCACTCCGCCCTATCTGCCGCCGGCTCTCTATGAGCGCTATGTGGTGAATTACGACCGCCCGCTCACAAAACTGATCAAAAGCACGGGGGGCTTCCCGCGCCTGCATGAGCACGGGCGGATGAAAGCCGTGCTGGACCTGATTTTGAAGACGGGCTGCACCGCCGTTGACCCGATTGAACCGGCCCCCCAGGGCGATGTGACGCTGGCGGAGGTTCGGGAGAAAACCGGCGGTAAGCTGGTGCTGTTCGGGAACCTGGAGATCAGCGACATTGAGCAGCTTTCCCCTGATGAGATGGAAAAGAAGGTGCTGACGGCGATACAAGAGAGCGGAGGCAGCCGGTTTGTGCTGATGCCGTCGGCCTCGCCGTACGGAAGGAAGCTGTCCCCGCTCACCTTGGCAAATTACACCCGCATCGTTGAGACCGTAGAAAACTATAGATACTAAAGGTGTGAAAAACAATCCCGCCGGGTTCTGTAAACAATGCGGCAAGGCGGATCGTATGTCATGCCCGATATCGTTTATACAGTGTCCAAAGACATGGTTTACAGGTTTTAAAGTAATCAGAGGCAAAAAGGAACGCTAAAAGAAGAACACGCCTTCCTGCTGTTTGAATAATCCGGCTTTACCGTTGACAAAACATTCGGTACAAATGTCATTATAAGAAAGGGCTTCAGGCCGTGATCACACTCACCAATTTACAGGCAAGACAATTTTTATTACTGAAACACGGCTTGATCGGCGAATACCGCTTTATCGGTAAAGAGGGCGCGTTCGATTTTGTCAAACAGTCCGGCTGCATCCAGTTTGACCCGGTCGACGTCTGCGGCAAAAACGCCGAACTGGTGCTCCAGTCCCGCGTCAAAAACTTTACAAAGCGTACTCTCGAGGAGCTTTTATACAAAGATCGACTGCTTCTCGACTATCCCGACAAAAATCTCTCGATCATCCCCTCTGAAGAATGGCCGTATTTCACGCGCTTTAAAGAGGCCGCACGCCGCAACGTCAGCCGCTATCCCGAAATGCGCGCGCTGCTGGATACCGTCTATCAAAAGGTGCTGAAAGACGGCGCCGTTTGTTCCGACGATCTCGGCCTCAAGGGCGATTTTTACTGGCAGTCGGCCATCCACTGGAGCGCGGGGCATAATCTCTCCCGCTCGGTGCTCGAACAGCTTTATTCGACCGGCGACCTGATCATCCACCACAAAAACGGCTCGCGCAAATATTACGACGCCGCCGAAAAGTACTTTCCATCGGATTTGCTGCACGCACCCGAGCCGCTCCCGGACGATTTCGAGTTCTTGAAATGGCGGATTCTGCGCCGCATCGGCGCGGTCGGCATGCTCTGGGACCGCCCTTCGGACGCCTGGCTGAATATCTGGAACTTGACAGCCGGCGAGCGCAGCCGCGCGTTTACCGCCCTGCTTGCCGAGGGCAAACTGCTCGAACTCACCGTCGAAGGCATTAAATCACCCTTGTATTGCCGTTGCGAGGATATCTCAATCATAAACACCGTACTGCAAAATCCGGAGCTCAAACCCCGCTGCGAATTCATCGCTCCGCTCGATAATTTTTTATGGGATCGTAAACTCGTCAAGACCATATTCGGCTTTTACTACTCCTGGGAAATTTACACGCCGCCCGAAAAACGCAAATACGGGCACTATGTGCTGCCCATTATATACGGCAGCCGCTTTATCGGCCGGATCGAAGCCGTCTGCGACCGCAAAAACAAGTGTCTCGCGGTCAATCGCTTCTGGCCCGAAGACGGCGTAAAAATGACCAAGGCGCTGACAAACACCGTCAACGCCCGCCTCGCCCGCTTCGCGAAATTCAACGAAATGTCGAATTATGATCAATTATCCGTTTCGTAATAAAGCCGCAAAAAAATCGACTGTCTGAGTTACCATAAACGAAAATACCGCCTCAATATAAACCAAACCGGGTCTAAACCGCCCGGTTTTGGCTTTTAGGGCCTTTCTCACAAAAAATACACGAAATCCCATTTAATTTGCCATAAACTGTATGGTACAATGGATGTGTCACCATCGGTTAACATTGTCATATTCGATTTTTGATCTTTTGTTTTTCGTTTTTAACATCGGAAAGGGGAACACGGGTTATGAAACCGTTAAAAATCGGGGAGTCTCTATTATTTGCCGCCGTTTTGCTTCTGACTGCCTGCGCATCAACGCCTTCAACCTCGCTGCCGGATGCCCTGAAAGCGCAAAAGGGATACTACCCCAAATCCGTCGATATCTTCGCGTCCGATTTCTTCAAAGCGACCGGAGACGTAAACGGTGAAGAGGCCAGGCAGAAATGGACGGATGAGATGTCGCGGCGGTACGGCGTCGACATTCAAGTCAACCCGAAAAGGGAAACGAACAGCACAACCATTTCGGGCCTGTACTCAATCCAATCCTATGAAACCGATGCCATCGGCAGCTATTGTCTGCCTCTGGACGACTATCTTGCCGACAATCCTGTCTGGAACGCCCTGCCCGAGGAC
Source organism: Oscillospiraceae bacterium (assembly GCA_035353335.1). Lineage (NCBI taxonomy): Bacteria > Bacillati > Bacillota > Clostridia > Eubacteriales > Oscillospiraceae > Oscillospiraceae bacterium. The sequence continues at coordinate 39,822 of DAOPZJ010000021.1, forward strand.
TTCAAATCCCTTTTCGAAGCGGACGGTCACATCTATGCGATCCCGGCTTCTGTTTCCGTGGGCGTGCAAAAAGCCCGCATCATCCATAATGAGGCGATAATAGATACCGGAATCACCGTGACCGATCTCGAATCATTTCGTGAATTCGCCTTGGCTTATTTCAAAAAAACGGCATATCCCGCAGGCAGCTGTGGGATATCTGACGTAACGGATATTTTGAACGCTTTCGGCCTTTACAAGGGAGATAGTTCATACGCTCCGTTCAGCTACGATCCGAAAGAAGATTGTCTCGTGGACTGGCTGACCAAGCCCGCCGCAGTCAGCGCACTGGAGTATCTGCGAAATCTTTACTATCTCAAAGCTTTGAATTATACGAGCAGTGATTCGGCTTCATCGGCATTTGATTACGGCCTTTTGGCCTCGGAATACGTTCCTTATAATGATGACAGCAATTGCACCGAACTGCTCACCCTGAATCCCGAATACCCGCAGGTCATATTCACGAACACACGCGGGTTTGCACTGGGCAAAGATACCCCGCAGCCGCAGGAGACCGTCAATCTTCTGATTGATATGCTGTTCGGCTCGGAGCAAAGTTACCTCAATTGTTGGCTGGGCTCGCCGGACAACTACATTTTAAACAGCGACGGCTCGCTCACGATCAAGATGGCCAAAGATTCCCAAGGCAAATCCGTGCAGCCCTGCACGCCGAATCTGACAAGCGGCCTTTCGCAGCTCTTCCCCTTTTCGGACGAAAATATCATCTACTGTCCGGCCGATGACACCGGCACGGATCGGGCTGCCCTCATCACCAAAAACAAAGCGCGCATCAAAATGTTCGACGATTCACTCCGAAACGGCTCGCTCGTTGAAATTCCGGCGGAATTTCAAAGGATCCGGTCGGATACTTTCGGTCAATATTACCGGGATGTAGGCAATTTAAATTTTAAATGCTGCCGCGATGCAATCATTGATCCCACTCAAACGGTGCAGCAGGTTTTGGACGATTACAAAGCAAAAATGCTCGCACTCGGCGGGAATCAAATGCTCGACGAGATGAACACCGCCATCGGCAAGAAAACCGCGTATTATTACGGATAAAATGCTCGACGGATCATACTGTCGAATAACGAAAAAACAACAACGAAGGTGCAATCAAGTGAAACAATTGATTCAATTAATAAACTTCAGCATCTTGCTGATCATGTTTTCTTGCACAGCTTGCAGCCCGGCAAGTACCGTTTCCCATCCCACCGGCGACGAACAAAGTAAAATTTACAGTCCGGCAAATACCGGTACCGACCACATCGGCGACGAACAAAGTAATATTTACAGTCCGGCAAGTACCGGTTCCGATCCCCCCGGTGATGATGATTGGAACTGGTGTTCGCATACAAAAGAAGAAAAATCCTGGATTCATGATATCGGCAGTGAATTTCATTTATATGTCGGCACCAGAGAATTCGAGCGGCTTGACGCGCAGATGGTACAGCTGACAAAAAATATGACGGATGAGGAAATGTGGGAGTTTACGACACTTCCCCAACTCTTCAGGAGTGCTGAATTAAAGCTGCAAGAGGTCATCGCAGTAATAGACGCCATTAACGCAAATGACGTCAATGCGAGACATATGGATCAAGGACGAATCTCTGAGCAGGAAAAG
>DAOPZJ010000022.1 GCA_035353335.1 Oscillospiraceae bacterium
CCGACTCTGAACTCGTTGTTTTTAATTTCTTTGATTACGCCGATAACCATGGGTAGTCCTTCTTTTACACAGGTTATTCCGGGTAGACGGATTCGTTGTTTTTACAGGTGGCAAGCACGACGTTGGTATAGGTCTTTCCGACGCCTGCGACGCTTTTGATTTTATTGAGCAGTTTTTCGAGCGTCGAGGGATTGTCGGTCACGATCTTCAGCACGTAATCATAGTTGCCCGCGATATAGTGGCATTCCAGGATGTCGTTTTCAACCTCGATGAACTTGAGAAAGCTCTCGATAAAACTCGGATTCTCCAAGCTCACGAACATGAATGCAGTCAGTTCTTTGTGAAAGTGCCCTCCGTCGATGATCGCGACGTATCGGCTGATGACGCCGGACGCTTCCAATTTTTTGATGCGTTCCCCCACAGCAGAAACCGAGAGGTTCACTTTTTGCCCGATCTCGGAAAGAGACGCGCGCGCCTGTTTGCGCAGAACCCTCAGGATTGCGATGTCAATGCCATCCATAAAAATCCTCCGGAATTCAATTTCATTTTATGATTTTACAATAATATTTTCAATATGTAAAGGCATGTTCGATATTTTTTGCGGTTTATGGCTTTCATTGAAATATATTTTTCGGTTTTCTTCTCTGATGCGCCGCCGCCCGATAATTTTTTCGGATTTTTAAAATAAAAAAATGAAATGAAAAACGCCCGCCGAAGCGGGCAAAGGCGCCCGTCGGAACGGACTCCGGAAGTGTTTCCCATTTATGGTTTTTTAACCGGCCATCGGGCTCTGCGAATACGCGGGAATGTCGTCCCTTTCGCGGTCATTGCTGCGCAAGATCCCATATAAACCGCTCAAAAGCAATTTGCGGGACTTGACGGTTTTGGTCTCGGGGACGAGCAGCCGGAACACCGAGCCGGTGACTTTCAGGATATAGTCCAAATCGGTGGAGAGCCCCGCTGCGGTCTCGGTATACTGCCGGTGCGCATCGAGAAAAATTCTTTCGGCCGAATCGGATTTTCCTTTCGGCAGTGCCGCATCCCGGAAGGGTTGACTGCGAAAACAGTCTGCGAGGTTTTTTTCATAATAGTGGTGGCCTTTGATTTGCCCGCCGAATCCGGGATTATGCGAATAAGTGAATGCGTCCGAGACGTAGTGCATCAGTTTTCCGAGGCGATAAAAATTCAATATGTTCCGGCGATGGCTTCGTTTCAGACGCCTGACCAGGCGCAGGATCCGCCCCGGCCGTTCGGATAGTGATGGCCCCGAAACGGCCGGACTTTCAGCGAGCCCTTCAGGTAGGTCAGACAATTCAGATCCGGTTCGATGCAGCCCCATAAAAACAGTTTTTGATGCCGCCGCTTCGGGCTGTTGTCACAACGGCTGAGCAAATATTCCCCCAAAAGGATATGACTCTCTTTAAACATTCGTTTATCTCCTTTATGTAAATTGCCCGGGCATAGCTCTGATCGGTTTCACCCCCGGAGCGCGCTCTGTCGGACGCCGGTATACTATATCATAAAAATAAGGACTTTCAAAACGAAAACAAGCCGAATTGCCACAAAAGCCAGTAAAATCCGGTTTTTTTTTATTCCATTTTTGAGATATTTGCCCAATTACAGGTTCAGATTTACAAAGAAAAAGCCCGCGCTTCGGCGGGCAATTTTATGATTTTTATTCTATCCGGCTGCTCATTCCTCTTTTTGTAATTCAGCCGGCAGGCGCATTGCAAATACCGCGCCGTTTGTTTCGTTCTGCGCCGTGATGCTCCCGCCCATGAGTTCGAGCGCTTTTTTGGCGATGGCGAGCCCGAGGCCGAATTTACCGCCCTTGCCCTTGTAAAACCGATCGAAGATATGCGGCAGGTCGGCGGGCGCAATGCCCTCCCCGTCATCCGAGATCCGAATCGTTGCGGTGCCGTCCTGACAGGAAAGCCCGATCGCCACGGTCTTTTTTGCGTATCGCAGACAGTTGGACAAAACATTGTCGATCGCTTTCGCGAACAGGTTTTCGTCGGCAAACGCAGCGACGCCCGGGATCGCTTTCAGCGAAATCTCCTTCTGTTCTTTCAGCGCAAGTCCGTTCAGCCGGTAGACGCACTCCGAGAGCGCCTCACCGAGATCGATTTTGAGAAACGCTTTGTCGTAGAGGTTGTTGTCGATTTTCGAAAGCGTGATCAATTCTTCGACCAACGCCGTCAGACGGATACTCTCGGTTTTAATGATCGCGGCGGCCTGAACGGGATCACTCACAATGCCCTTTTCAATCGCTTCGGAGTAGCCCTGAATCGACATCAGCGGCGTCCGAAGCTCGTGCGAGGCGTTTTGCAGAAACAGTTTCTGGGCCTCATCGGCGGCTTTGAGCCGCGCGGACATCTCGTTGATCCCGACGGTCAGCGCCCGTGTCTCAACCGAAGTGTGATCCTCGGGCGCCGTGACGAAATTCCCGTTTCCGATTTCTTTGACGGCTGCCGCCGTCTTTTGAATCGGCCGGCTGAGATCGCGTGCCGATTTTGCCGAAAACAAAAACTCCGCCGCAAGCGTGACCAGCATGATTGCGGCCAGGATGAGATTGATGGCCCCCGTCACCCGGTTGCCGCCGGTCATCTCCGTGACAAAGACGACGCGAAGCTCACCCACCGGAATATCAAAGGTCTTGCCCGCGATAAACAGCGGGCCGTTTTTGGTGATAATCCGTTTAATCCCGCCGGGATTGTTCGAAAAATCATACTTTTGAACGGCTTTCCCGAGCGCTCCTTCAAAAGCGCTTTTCGCATCTGCCGGAAAGATGATTTGATAAGCATCGTCCAAAATATAAAATTCGGTGCTGCCGGAAAGCCGCGCCGCGGTCAAGGCCGCGCTGAGTCCGGAGAGCGCGGCCGTGCCGCTCTGCCCGACCACATAATTCATCAGTTGTTTTTCCACCAAAACATTCATCGTGGAATAGGTGCTTTTCAATTCGTCCCTCGAGGTTTTGACAAAATAAAACCGCATGACGACGTTGAATAACACCAGGATCACCGCGAGCCCGATCGCGGCGGGGACCATATAAGCCGAGATCAGCTTTGAGCGGATCGTCTTCATTTTTCACCCTCTTCAAGTTCCAGCTTGAACCCATAACCCCAGACAGAGGTGATGCGCACCCTGCTGTCTTTCAGCTTTTTGCGCAGCCGCTTGATCACATCGTCGGTCGCCCGCGTATCGACTTCGGTCTCGAACCGCCAGACGTTTTTGAGCAGTTCCTCTCTGGGCACCGCCCGCCCGCTGTTTTGAATCAAATAACCGATTAACAGATATTCCGTCGGCGTCAGTTCGAGTTTAACCCCGTTGACCGACGCCGTGCGCTCGTTTTGATTGACGCTGATATCCCCGTATTTTAACACGGGTTCCCCGGCCGGCTCTTTGCCGCTCTGCGTCCTGCGGAAGATCGCATGGGCCCGCGCGACCAGTTCGACCGGCGAAAACGGTTTCACGAGATAATCGTCGCTGCCGATCGTGATGCCCGTGATCCGGTCGACCTCGCTGTCGCGGGCCGAGACAATGATGATCGGCACATTGTTTTCGGCGCGGATTTTGCCGCAGACGGCAAGGCCGTCGGTTCCCGGCATCATGATGTCGAGAATCAGCATATCGGCGGGTTTTTTTAAAAACGCTTGCAAAAGCGCATCCCCGTTTTCGAACACTTCGGTTTCAAAACCGTCGTTTTTCAAAAATCCGGCGATCAGGTCCCTGATGTTTTGATCGTCGTCCGCGATATAAATCAGCTTTGACATGTAACCTTCCCTCCGCTCTGCCCGGTTGCCCTCATATTAACATAATTCTATAAACAATGAAACAATTGCCGCAGTTTTGCCTCAGTTTTGCGGTTGTTTTTCCTTGCTTTTCGGTCTAAAATAAAAGCACGGAAGCCGAAAATCCGGTTCCGGGTTCTCCTGAAAGAAAATTTGAACGGCGGTGGTTGATTGAGACCGAAAAAAGCGATTTTTGCCGTATTCATCATACTGCTGCTTCTGCTTACCGGATGCCGCAGATTCGGACGGACCGATTCCTCCCGGCCAACGGGAATTGTAATGGCCCCCGAAACACAGCAAACCCAAACCGATGATTCAATATCGACGCCGGCTTCTTCCCGGCGTTCGGGAGTTTCCGCGGCTTCAACAACACCACAGAACGAAACCGACACAACGTCATCAGCCGCCGTCAGTCAAACCGTGACTTCGCCTCAAACCCAATCGGTTGATCCGAAAGAGGTCAATGAGACGCTTGACGAAATTTTGAGCGAACTCACGGGTCTTGATTCCCTTTATACGCAGATGGACGGCGTCTCCGAGTCGGATTTTAATAATTGAAAGGAGATAACCCCATGAAAAAACGCATTTTCACCATTGTCCTGATCGCCTCACTGGCATTGGGACTGTCATTCTCCGCATTCGGGATGCCCGTGCTCGCCTCCTCCGCACCGACGAGCAGTCAGACCGCCTCCGCCCCGTCACGGTTTTTCACCCCGGCGCAGTGGGCCGAGATTATCCGGCTCAACGGCGAGATTCTGAAAAACCAGGCGTCGCTTTTTACGCTCAAAGCTCAAAACATCAATTTGGCCGGCGAGCTCAAAATCCTGCTCAAAGATTTCAAAGCAAGCGGCAAAACATTGAGCCCGGAGGATTTGGCGGCACTCAAAGCCCTTAAAACCGAGCTTGCGTCCACACGCGAGCAGCTTAAGACCTCGGTCGGCGAAATCCATACGCTGATGGCCTCCTATAAGCAATTGCGTAAAAACAGAGATTACGCCGCCGTCATCGCAGTTCTGAATCAAATTCTCACCGTGCAGCAAAACCGCATCGCCGTATGCACCCAAATCAATGCAGTCACGCAGCAGATGATCGACCTTCTGAAAGGCTAAAAAGCAACTCTTAGCGCTGTTTTTTAACAACCTCCCGCAGTTGAAAAGATGGGCGGGAGGTTGTTTTTTTTACTTTTTATTTGCGCATCCGTTTTTTTATGTCCAAAAGAAAAAGTGTTTGAAACTGATTGATGAATATGTTATAGTTTTATTGCGATTTCCTGATCAATGTACTGCCTCAGTTTTATGCTCCATTCTTAAAATTTAAAGGAGAAAAAATCATGAAAAAGATCATCGCCTGTTTGCTCTGCGTTTTAACGCTGGCCCTGTTTGCGGGGTGCGGTCTGTTCGGCGGGCCTGATATCGCGGATGAAGGGGAAACCGATGTCAGCGAATACTTACCCGGTCAGGATGAAACCGAAATTCCCCAAACGGTTCTTGACGCAATCGCATTCCTTGAAAATATGTTTTCCTCATCGGGTTACCGCTGTGAATACATCGGAGAAGACCTGCTGAAAGTGAGCGCGGACGGCACCTATTATATCAATGTAAACGAAGACGCCGAAGACACCGACGAGGCCTTTTATGCCCTTCGGCTTTATACCGACGCGGCCGGCGACGCCGACGCGGATGCTGAGGGCACCATCGACAGATACTATGTCCAAAAAAGCACCGGCGCCATCTTTTTGCTGAATTCCGATACCGGCACCCTGGAACAAATGACGTTGGGCGGCTGATTCCGTTCCGGTTATATAAAAAGTGAACTATGAATGACGCTGTCATCTTCGCTCTCGTCGGTCTGACTGTAATGGTTTTGGGCATCCTGCTCTTTAAAAGAGAGAAACGCCTGTTCAAAGACTCCGTCGAAACGACCGCTGCGGTGACGGCTTATCACGAATATCAGGATAAAACCGCCGTTGACGAAGCCGCGCGGCGCCTGAGCATGTACACTATGGCCGTTCGTTACCGCCTGCCGGACGGCACATGGATTGAAGCCTCCGAGCAAAAAGGCTCGAACGTGAAAAAATATCCCGAGGGCCGGAAGATACGGATCCGATACAGCCGCGAAAACCCCGCTCTGTTTGTCGTCAAAGGGGACCGCTCCCGAAACGCCGTCATGATCGGTATGATCATTGTCGGCGCACTGATGACCGTTATCGGCGGCTGTATGTTTTTTTCATCTATGTAAAATGATAAACAAAAGCAAGATAAACGCGCCTCTTTCCGGTTGAAGAGGCGCGTTGTTTATCATTTGGAACGAAGGCGATCAAAGCTCGCCCCTGAGCGAACCATAAGTTATTTCTGCTCCACAAGCTGGATGGAATATCCGTCGGGGTCGGGGACGAAAAAGAACCGAACTCTCGGGTTCGGAGCCATCGGCCCGGCCACCGGATGTCCTTTTTCTTTCAAAGCGCCGACCAGTTGATCCAACCCGTCGATCTCCAACCCGATCGAGACGCCTGCGCCCGGATTTTCATATATCTTGCCGGGCTCGTAAATCAATTCGATTTTCGGCTGATCTTTTTCTCCGAGCATGACGATCTGATGGTCCGGGCTGCCGAACCGCGCAGCGATTTCCATCCCGAGCTCTTCGGTGTAAAACTTCACGCTCTTCTCCAAATCTTTTACTCTGATCGTGACCCAATCCAATTTCATGAAAAATTTACACCCTTCCGTTAAAACAATATTATAAAGAATATTATACGCTTTTTTCGCTTTCGTTCAAATGCTCCTTTTATTCGATAAATTGAATTTTGGACAGATCGGGCTGATGGGGCTTTCCTTCCTTGACCGCGTACCCGGCCAAAACCGAAAGCCCGAATTCGAATCCGTCCGGAAACTTCAATTTCTGCCTGAAGCGCTCTCCGTTCGGGCCTTTCAGGGGGATGGACGGCGAGGCTGCGATGACGCTGCCGAGCCCCAAAGACGCGGCGGCCAGCGCGATGTTTTCGCTGACGATCCCGATGTCGGTCTCCCTGTTATTTTCGGGCTGTTTTAAAATCAAAAACATGCAGGGGGCGTTGTAAAACAGTTTTCCGCCCCGTTTCAAGATCAAATCATAATAAGCGCTGTCCCCGCCGCTTTTTAAGACGTCCATGCCCTCGGCGTCGAGTTCGTCCACCGGCGCCTTATTGTTAACGACGATGATCCGCCACGGCTGGCGGTTCATCCCGCTCGGCGACTGAACCGCGGCGAGCGCAATCGCCTCCAGCTTTTCCCGCTCGGGCATCCTGCCGTCATAATTCCGGCACGAATACCGCCCGGCAATCACCCGTAATGTCTCGTTCATTTCTTCGCTATATCTCCTCTCCGAAAAATCACAATACCTTAATTATACCCTTTTATTTTTCCAATACAAGGGACTGCCGCCGAGATATCCATTCATCAGCTCTTATAAACCGCCGAAGGTTGTTTAGCCGTAAGTTTTATGATATAATCTGCCTATAACCGCTGAGAGGAAAGGAAAACATGAAACGCTTATTGAGCATTGTTGCACTGTTTTTATTTTTATCCATATTATCCGGATGTACAACCGATAAAGCAATCGCAAAGGGATACATAGAAAAATATGAATATTTTGACCCTGACGGCATTCAGGATTTTACGGATTATTGCAAATATATCTATCAAGAAGATGCCGATGATACTTTCAAAAAATCAACGCTGTACCGAGAGATGAGTCAGGAGGACGTTTCGCGAATCGCCGGATATTTTGACAACTTTGCCGGATGGGCCAAAGCCGCGGAGCATTTGCAGGGAAAATATGATTTCGACCCTTCCCTTATTTCGGCCGGTGATTATTATGATATTCAAACAAAAGAGGGAACCCCCGTCGGAGACAGTGCTTACGGAATGTACGATGATTACTCGGTTTACTATTACGATACAGAAACCCACACTTTATTCTATATTCATAATAACATTTAGTCGAATTTTTAATAAAGACGGTCGTCTCATCCCAATCAAACATCAATGACGGAAAATATACGGAGCTTATTGATATGGTTACTTCTGTGCGTATCGTTGAAAATATACCGGATGGTTTTATTAAACTTGATGAAGCAATGAAAAAACAAAAAAACGGTCTGACATATTCATCTTTTGAAAAAGAATTTTATTTTATGGATATCAATGATAATTTATATTCGGTACACTTACTTACGATAAAGATTTCATCGTTGTGTATGAGGACGAATACTATGTCAATGAAAAAAAGTTTTTAGAAATTGTTGCTGCAGCAGATACCGTCGCCGGGAAAAAATGATCGGTTTCCGTTATCGGAAAAGGTCAGTCGAAAGTTACGGAAGGATGGTGCCGACGGCACCATCCTTCTTTTGTCGTCTCTCCCGAAAATGATTTCGCTGAACTAATATTTTAACAATTTGTGGTTTTTGAACTTTAAGTGTCTGTTGTCGTGGGTACATATTATTACTAAATCGGAATCCCCCCACCGCTGCAGGCGGAAAATGATTGCTATGCAATCCTTCTCCCATTCCCTTTAACAAGGAAGGCAAGTTAATCGTAATAATACACGGTTTTCTTGCCGATGGCGGCATTCATCTCATCGAGCATGGCGTTGCCGCCCATATTGAATATGGCTTTGCGGTAATCCTTCACAGCTTGCTCCACTGTTGTTTGGTTATTCGTTATCGCATCAGTGATACATTGCCTGTAAAGAAGATAAATTTTACTATTGTTTGAATCATAAGTCGTATTATAAGATGATGTATTAATGAAATCATAAGCCGTCGGAACTTTTACTACCATTCCTTTTGCAAGTGCGTCCTTAATCATTTCATATTCTTTGTTTTTTTGACCTGCTTCGGTCTTCAAATCATTGGTGACAACGCCGTTCTGATTATATAAAATATCCGTTTTTGAATAAGGAAAGACATCTGTAAGCCCACCGGTCAGGTTTGGCATTGCCGGAACTGCATAACTTCCATCGGAATTTTGAACTATGTTCATCGTAATCGTACCATCGCTGTTTATAATATATCGATCGGAGGAACCCAGCCAGCAGTCCAGATAGCTTTGTTCGGAGCCGAATATCATATCAATAAAGAGATTAACCGCTTCTTGGGGCTGGGGGACATCATTTGTTAAAAAGAATCCGCTTACGTTATTTTCCAGAATCTGCGGATATTGTTGATTTAAAGTGATCAATTCGGTACAATTATCCGGTTTTTTTAATGGATCGAATATAGAAGCGATTTTTCCGCTGCTTATATCATCATATGTCGTATCATCTGTTTTTGTATCAAAATCGCTGTAAAGAGCACCTGCCGTATAAAGCTCCCGCAGATATTTCAACGCATCGATAGCAGCATCTTTTGTTAAAAAGTCAACCATGCAGTCCTCGGTAGGATCATATCCGAAAGGTCTGGTGCTTGTGTTGTAATATAATCCAAAAGCGCTGAAAATGTCTCTTAATTGATTTATACCAAAAGATTTCATCGCATAATTTCCTGTTGCCTGCGTATAAGTATTGGAAAATTCCTTTAAAGTATCCAAATCATTAACAGTAATCCCCGTCAGTTCAATTGCGTCGTCACTGATGAATCGTGAATTGAATGAATAAGACAAGCTCGTGGGAATGGCATAGATGTGTCCGTCAATTTTAAAAGTCGATTTGATTTCTTCGGGCAAAGCATTCCAAATCGGATTATCGGCGAGATAATCATCCAATGGCAGCGCCCTACTGTCATCGACTATCGTCTTCAGTATATCGATGGAATCTATATTCACTAATCCCGGAAAACTTTCTTTCCCATATAATATATTCTCCCATCGTTTTTCTATTGAAGCGCCAAGTGTTGGGTTATTATAGACACCTGAAGTGACGTTGATTTTAACGCCGTAACGAGCCGACATTTCATCCAGCCATTGCTGTTTGGCGTTTTCGGCATTATCATCGCTTGCGCTGTAAAAAAAGGAAGGATCGATGATGTTGAGAGTCTGTGAATAATTTTTTGATTTCCCGACAAGTTCGCCCGGCAGCGAGGTGGAAGGCGTTCCGCAGCCGGATAAAAGAATCTCGCAGACCAGTAACGAAACGGTGAATTTGAATATGTTTTTCATGCTTTGTTCCCCTTTTTATATTAAATTGATTGCCGGTCCTGGATTTTAATCAATCATAAAACCATAATATGGGGAATTAATGCACAATTGGTTAATGTTTCCGTATTTTTATATGATGATATTGTGTCACCGCAAACCGGAAATCCTGTAAAATGCAAAATAAAAAAACATCCTCTCGGGTGCTTTTATTCGGCTTCTTCAAAGGCGCGGCAAAAATCGTCCGCGAGTTTTTCAACGCCGTCTTTCACTTCATTGCACAGGTCAAACCCGTGGTCCGTGCATTTCGGCTGAATCCCGATAAAAATGACTTCGCAGCCCACTTCGGACGCGAGATATTTCATCATCACAGGCAGCGGCAGCATGTGCGTGGAAAAAGAGACGCCGCCGATTTCGCCGTCCGGCACGACTTTGATCTGCCCCGGCTGTAAGCCCAGATGGGCGGCGTCCACGACAAAAAGCTTGTCGGGTTTAAATTCTTTGATGACTCCGGTGAAATTCTCGGGCGCGTTGGAGCCCGCGATCAACAGCAGATCTTCGCGTTTCGGCAGATTTCCGAGGAGTTCTGTGAAATACATGCCCGCGGCGTCGTCGGAGCGAAGCGTCGAGCCGATGCCAAGGACGGCATATTTCTGCCCCGGTTTGATGCGGGTTTTTAAAAAACCGCGGACGTCCATCAGAGTTTCACCTTGAAATCTTTACTGCTCAGATTCGAGAGATCGATGTTCTGACTGAAGGAAAGGCTCTTTTTCGGGCAGATATCCACGCACTGGCAGCAAAAAACGCAGTGTGAAATATCCAGAACGGCGCTCATTTTCCGTTCCTCTTTGGTCCCCTCGTTGGTGATTTTGATGGCTCCGGTCGGGCAGTCGCGTTCGCACATTCTGCAGTTGATGCAGTCCTTTGGGTCATAGACAAGCATGCCGCGGTAGTTTTTCACAATGTCCATCTCACCCTTGGGATAGGCGATCGTGGCGGGCTTTTGAAACAATTGAGAAATCGCCATTTGCGAGATTTTGCCGGGAATCCTTCTTTTCATAACGCCAGCCGACTCCTTATTATCAGATTCAGAATGATCTGCGCAATCGCGATGAGCGACAGCTGCTTCCAGAAGAAATTGAGCAGCTGGTCCATCCGCAGACGAGCCATCGCGGAGCGCATCAGCGATAAAAACAGCAGCACCACAATGGTTTTGACAAAGTAAAGCAGCAGATCGACGACCGCGATGCCTGTGGTAAACGGCAGAAAGATCGCCGAGATCAAAGACGCGATTAAAACGAGCTCGCAGTCCATTGACATTTTGAAGATCGCCAGCAGTTTCCCGCTGTATTCCACAAACGCGCCGGAGACGATCTCGGTCTCGGCTTCGGGGGCGTCAAAAGGCGCCCGTTCGAGTTTTCCCTGCGCGGAGACGAGCGCCACAAACAGGGCGGGAATGTTAAAGAGAATGTAGAGCGGATGTTTCGAATAGAAAGCCGCCATGCCGGTGACGGACCAGGTTCCGGCGATCAGCGCGGGCGACAGCAAGGCCATAAACATCGGCACCTCGTAGGCGAACATCTGCGTCAGCGTCCGGATGGAGCCGAGGGTCGCGTAAACACTCCTCGAATACCAGCCCGCCAAAAACGCCGCGATGGTCGGAATCGTCAGCAGATACAGCACAATGACGAGGTCTCCGTCAAACGAATGGCTTGCGGTATTCCCCCAGACCGGCACATAGATAAAGGCCGACGCCACCGCGGCTAACGAGACGATGGGCAGGAAATTGAACATCCCCGGATTCGCGTCCGCCGGGATGATGGTCCCTTTGCCGAGCAGCTTCAATACATCCGCGAGCGGCTGATACCAGGGCGGCCCGATGCGGTTTTGAAGGCGCGCGTAAATTTTTCTGTCGAGGCTTTCCAGGCAGAGCCCGTAGACCGACAGAAATAAAAACCCGGGGAATATGAGGATTTTAAACAGCGCTGAAAGCATACACAGTCCTTCTTAAGCGTTTAAAAATATTTCTTTGATTCCGGCATCTTCACCGACGGCACATTGACGCCCCGTTTTTGATACCAGTCGATGCTGTATTGCCGCAGTCCCTGCCAATCCGTCACATCGGTCTGATCATCCGAACGGATGACGATCGCGCGGTCGGTGCAGGAATAGCAGGGGTCGATTGCCGCGATGGTGATGGGCACGTCGGCGAGATACTGGCCTTCGAGCATATATCTCATACCGTGCCAGTTGACCTCCGTCGGGGCGCGAACCCGGATTCTTTCGGGGATGTCGGAGCCGTCGGACCGGATAAAATGGATGTCCTCGCCGCGCGGCGCTTCCGTTCTGCTGATCATCTCACCGGCCGGGATTTTTCGCGGCGCTTTGACCGCGATGTCGCCGTCAGGCAGGTTTTTGACGCAGAAACGGATGATCTCCAGGCTCTCAATCATCTCTTTGATGCGCACAAGCGTCCGCCCGAAGACGTCCGCATGGGTGTCCGTAATCACTTTGACCGGGATCTCCCCGTAAGCGGCATAGGGCTCTTTGACCCGGGTGTCGTCTCCGACGTCGGCAGCCCGCGCGACGGGTCCGACCGAGCCGAACCGAAGCACATCTTCTTTCGAGAGCTTTCCGACCCCCGAGAGCCGGGCAATCAGCGTCGCTTCGGTGGAAGCCAGATCGAGATAATACTTCAGCTGCTCCTGCAAAACGTCCGCCATTTTCAAAACATCCCGCAGCATCGCCGCGTCGAAGTCTCTCCGAACACCGCCGATGGTGTTGATGCCGTAATTCACACGGTTGCCGCACATCGCGGCCAACATATCCAGAACCCGCTCGCGGTCCCTCCACGAATACATAAACAGCGTGTCGAATCCGATCTCGTGGCCGGCGACGCCGAGCCAGAGCAGATGGCTGTGCAGCCGTTCCAGCTCTGCGACGATGACGCGAATATAGGCCGCCCGCTTCGGAATCTTCAGACCGGCAAGTTCCTCGATACCCTGGCAGAACGCGGTGCTGTGGGTATGGGAGCAGATGCCGCAGACCCGCTCGATGATATAGAGGTCCTGAATATAGGTTCTGCTTTCGCAGGCCTTTTCAAGTCCTCTGTGATTATATCCGACGCCGACGACGGCGTTCACGACCTTCTCGCCCTCCAGCGTGATCAAAAAGCTCGCGGGTTCCTTCAAAGAAGGGTGCTGCGGGCCGATCGGGATGACGACGCGGTTTTTCTCATTCATTGTTTGCTCACCGTCTCCTTTTCGGAATTTTCGGACGGGGGATTATAGGTCATGGTCTCTTTGTCGAAATACTTCGGATTCCAGTCCTTGCGCATCGGATAACTGCCTTTCGGCCAGCCGTCGGGCAGCGGATAGGTCGGGCCTTCGGGCAGCCCTTCCACTTGTGCGCCGAATAAATCCACAAGTTCCCGCTCGTGCAGTTCGAGGCACGGATAAAGAGCCGTCATGGATTTGATTTTCGGGTTCGACTTCGGCGCTTTTTCCTTGAGCGCGAGAATGATCCCGTCTGCGTTGGAGAGCAGGAAAATAAACCCGAGATCCTCGCCCTCATCGGTTCCGACCACATGATGGGCCCTTGAAAAACCCATCTCGCCGTGCAGATAGCTGATAACGGCTTCAAAATCCTCCCGGCCGAGAAAACCGGTGAAGATCCGTTTTTCTCTCTGCACGGTAATATGGTCTTTTAAAAATTCGAATTTTTCGGAAAGCCGATCGGCAATCGCCTGTTCATTCTGCATCATTAAAGCCGTCCTTTCGCAGATTTGGGGATGTTTGGCCATTTTGGTTCAGCCAAAAGGACCAAACTCCGGGTTTGAAAAATTCGTTTTTCAAACTTCGCACTCTCCCGCTTCCGTTTTGTTTTCCTTCTCTTTATTTTCTTCCTTTTTATCTTTCTTTTTATTCTTTTTCTCTTTTTTCTCTTCTTTCAGGGTGCCGAGAAGTTTGTCGACGGCGCTGATGATCGCCTCGGGGCGTACCGCGCAGCCCGGGATATAGACGTCCACGGGGACTGCGGTGTCAATGCCGCCGGTCACGCAGTAACAGCCGTCGAAGATGCCGCCCGAGCAGGCGCACGCGCCGATGGCGATGACGAATTTCGGTTCTGCCATCTGTTCATAGATCTGTTTGAGCCGATCCCGCGTCTGAAGCGTGACGGCGCCGGTGCAGACGAGGATATCCGCGTGGCGCGGGCTGCCCTGCTGCAGAATTCCGAGGCGCTCCAAATCAAACCGCGGGGTCAGCGCGTCGATGGTCTCGATGTCGCAGCCGTTGCAGGCGCCCGCGTTGAAATGGATGATCCAGGGCGACTTTCTCGTCCCCCAGTCAATCGCTTTTTTTAACAGGCCCAAGGTATCACCTCCTGAATAAGATTGCCATGGAGAGGACTCCGCAGGCAATGTACAGGATCGGCAGCAGCATCGCGTCATAAGGCGCGGTTGCGATCACGAGCACCAAAACGTGCATGATGGTGAAGAAAAAAGCGTACCGGAAAAACTGGCTGTAATCGGGGTTGACGTAGTTCTCGACGTCCCGCTGCCCGCAGGCGTAAGAATCGGTCTCGCGCTCCGTTTTCACACCGCGGCGGGCGTACTTGTCGACGCTTTTCGAGCCGAGGAAAAAGATCAGAATAAAGAGCAGAAACGTAATCGGAGGGGCAAACGTCAAAAGTTCCATTTCTTTTTATCCTTTCAGCTTTCTCAGATTGCGGATATCCATGCTCCCGTATTTGTGGTAGAGATTGATGGCGATCCCGGCCGAGACGACCGTGACCACGACTTCGATCACGATGGAAGTGATGATGAACGTCTGGGTCAGGTCGATCTTGCCGTTGACGTAGCCGGCAAGCGCCAAAAATAAGGTTACGGCTTTCATCGCGACCTCGATTCCGATGGCGATTTTGAGGATATGAAAAGTGCGTATCAGACAGTAACAACCGGCCAGAATCGAAAGAAATCCGACCAGCAGCAAAATATTTTCGAATCCGAAAACGCCCATGCTAATCACGCTCCTTAAACATGATCGATACGGCTGCCGAGCCGGCGACGATCACAATCATCTGGCCCCAGATATCGGCCTGCCGCTGATTCCATAGGATTTCGCGGAAACTGCTTCCGGCGGCGGTTTCTCCCGCGCCCGGAAGCGTAAATTTCGACCAAATCGCGACACCGGCGAGCACTAAGCCGCCGACGATTAAAATCACCGGAAGGAAAGACATTCTCTTTTTGTCGTTATAGACCTTTTGCAGTTCGGTTTTGCGCTCGTGCGACAAACTGACGGCACTGATCATGACGACGGTGACGAGTCCCGAACAGACCGAAATTTCAAAGAGCGCGGCCCAGACGCTGCCGAGCTCATAAAGGACGATGCCTAACGCGACACTCGCGGCGGCGAGGGCGATCGCGGATTTTGTGATGCTGTGGAGCATCACCGCCATCACGGCAAAGACAAGCATCAGCCCGAGGCTGATATACACGATCACTTCCACAAAATCCCCTCCCCTGTTACAGTATTCCCCTGGATTTCAGATAAAGCAGCACCAGCGGAAATGCCAGTCCGGTCCCGACGGTCACCGCCGTCAGCAGGATCTGCGCAAATCCGACGCTGCCTTTGATCTCTTTGAGGTCTTTGAATTTTTCGGAAGGTTTTCCGAAAAACACCTTCTTCTGCAGCCTCAGAAAATACGCGGCCGTCAGAATGCTCGAAAATAACGCGATTGCCGCGAACACTTTCGAACCGCCCGTCCAGAGCGCCATGATAATCAACAGCTTGCTCCAAAATCCCGCGAACGGCGGAATCCCCGCGGCGGATAAAAACGCCGATAAGGAGGAAAAGCCCGTTAAAGGCATCTTTGCCTGCAGCCCGCCCATTTCATTGATGTCGAGCGTTCCCGTCTGTTCGTGCAGCGCGGCGGCGTTTGAAAACAGCGTGCATTTCATCGTGGCGTGGTTGAAGATGTGAATCACGGCGCCGAGCAGGCCAAGCACGCTTCCGGTGCTGATGCCGAGCAGAATATAGCCCATCTGACTGACGCTCGAATAGGCGACAATGCGCTTGAAGTGGTTCTGCCGAAGCGCGAACAGCGCCCCGGCGATGATGGAAATCACGCCGATGAGCGCAAGGGTCATTTTGATTGCCGCGGACTGCGGGAACAGTTTTGTCAGAACGATCAGGCCGTAAATGCCCGCGACCTTGATGACGATTCCGCTCAACAGCACCGAGACCGCCGTATTGGCGCTTTGATGCGCGTCCGGAAGCCAGCTGTGGAACGGGACCGCGCCCGTTTTGATGGCAAAGCCCGCGATCATCAGGACAAAAGCGACATAGACAAGGATCCCCTCAGACCGGGTGCCCATGCTCAGGGCGTTCATTCCGAGTTCGGAATACTGAAGACTGCCCGTCTGCATAAACAAAAACGCGAGGCCCGTGAGAATGAAGATGCTGGCAAGCGAGGACATCACCAGATATTTGAACGCGCCCTCAAGCCCCTCTTCGGTTTTAAACATCGCAATCAAAACAAAACTCGAAATGCCGACGATTTCGAGGAACACATACAGCGAGAAGAGGTCCGTGACGATGACCATCCCGTTCATGCCGAGCATCAGCGTCATCAGCAAACTCACAAAAGCGCCCTTTTTGGTTTTCACCGTTTCATTGGCGACCAAAACCGATACGAACGAGACGAAACCGATGCAGAACAAAATGACCAGCGAAAGCGAGGTCACCTCGAAACGCTCGGAGCCGGCTTTTGCGATATTCCAAAACAACGAAAAATCATACTCGTGCGTGTTTGCCGCCCCAAGCAGAAAGAAGCCGGCGGCCGAGGACGCGATTTGGGCGGCGGCGCCGAAGTAAGCAAAATACAGGGCGATCCTGTCGGCCGATTTTTTCGGGAACAGATTGAGGAGGACAACGACCGCAAGCGGAACAACAAGAAATGAGACCGCAATATACGATAACGCCGGCATACCTTGTGTTCCTCCTTTATAACAGAATGGCGAGAAAGACCGCCGTTATGAGAGCGACGCCCGTAATCGCGAAGAAGAGATACCGCGCCAGACTGCCGTTGCTCGCGCGGCGCAGCATGTTTCCGGCGCCTTCGGTGAGCCGGACGATTCCCGTGTCGTAAACCCAACTTACGCCCCGCTCAATGCGCGAACAGAGCCATGAAAATCCGTTTACCGCGTTCGTCAGCCAAACGTAGGGGTCAAACCGCTGTTTTTCCGCGGCGTGATAGATGTTTTTCAGCACCGGAGCGTCGTGGATGTGGTCCGCGGCGTTGATCGGGCTCCCCGCTTTTTTGCACCCGTACAGGTGATCGCCGAGCGCAAGAAGCAGCGCGGCCATCGAAATCACGACAAGAAGGACGGATTTCGGCCATCCGGCGAACGATTCCGTATATCCGAGAGCCGAGCCGAACAGGCGGTCAATCGGCCAGGCGTTGAAGACGCCGAACAAGACACAGAAGACGGCCATGATCCCCATCGGGATCAAAAGCCCCGCGCCCGCTTCTCTGACGCTCTTTTTCCCGGGCAGCCTGAGCGTTCCCGAAAAGGCCGCGCGCCCCATCTTCAAAAAGGAGACCGCCGTCAAAAACGCGCCGAGCAGCGCGCCGACATAAAAGACGGCATTGCTTTCGAGAGCCGCGTCGAAAATGAGTTCCTTGGAGAAAAAGCCGTTCAAGGGCGGCACACCGGAAATGGCGAGGCCGCAGACCGTGAAACAGACCATCGTGACCGGCATCTTTTTGCCGAGCCCGCCGATTTCGCGCAGGTCGGTCGTGCCGGTCTGTTTTTCGACTGCGCCCGCGGCCATGAACAGTCCGCTCTTATAGATCACGTGGTTGATCATATGGGCAAGCCCTCCGGCAATGCCGATCGGAAGCCCGGTGCCGAGGCCGAGCACCATATACCCGACCTGGCTGATCGCGTGGTAGGAGAGCAGCCGCTTCATATCTTTTTGAACTAACGCCATCGAGACAGCGAAAACGATTGTCAGCGTGCCGAGGGTCATGACCGCGACACTCATGCCGCTTCCGGGTTTTAAGTCATAGAGATCGGTGACGAGCCGCGCCGCGAGATAAATGCCCGCCAGTTTTTCGAGAGACCCCGGAAACGCCGCCAGAAACGGAGTCGGCGCGTCTGCCGCCGCATCCGGGATCCAGCTGTGAAACGGCATTGCCCCCGCTTTGCCGAGCGCGCCGAGCATCATGCAGCCAAACCCGACCGCGTTCAGTCCCGTGACCGGCAGTTTTTGAATTTCGCTGAGATAAGGGGTCTTTGCCGCGTACACGGTGACGGCGATGCCGAGCATCAGCAGCAGATCGGCCGTGCCCGACAACACCAGCGCCTTCACCGCGGTCTTCGGATTGTTTTTATTGTTGATCAATAAGATGCCGAGCAGGGTGCACAGAAGCCCTTCCCAGAAAAAGAGCATGACTCCGAGATGGTCGGAGAGGAAAGCGCCGTTCAGCATCGCGAGGCTGACGAACAGATAAAACAGAAAGCGCCCCGCATAGGCCTTTTCTTTTAAAAACACCGCGCTGTAAACGCCGACGACGCAAATCACGGCGGCGGTCAGCAGTAAAAACAGCGCCGGGAACCGGCTGACGCGGAGGGCCATGTCGAATCCGGGCCCCGCGAAGGGAAATCTCACGGAAAATCCGCCGGAGCGGTAAAGGGCAGCGGCAAAAAGCAGATTCGCTGCGCAAACCGCAAGCGTCAAAATAAGCCGGAGTATGTGATCTTTCTTCGCCAGCCGGATAAGAATCGCGAAAACTGCCGGTAATGCGACCATACCCCAAAGGAGATTCGCTCCGTTTTTCAAAAAAGAACTGATTAAATCAAACATATCTTTACCTCCCGATCAAGGCAGCAAGCCCGGAGGGGATGCCGATGAAGATTCCGAGCAAGAGCGAAAGAGAAGCCAGAATCACGACCGACGTCACCATGACCGGAGACCCCTCTTTGACTTCCGGGAAGGTCTGCGGTCCCAAAAAGACCTTGAAAAAGAGCCGCATCAGATACATCACGGTCATCACCGCGCCGAGGATGAAGGCGATCGCAAGCGCGATGTTTCCCGAAGAGACGATGCCGCCGATCACGAGGTATTTCGCGAAGAACCCGCCGAACGGTGGAATTCCCATGACCGAAAAGGCACAGAAGAGGAACGCGAGCGCCGTGAGCGGCATGCGTTTATAAAGCCCGCCCATTTTGGTGATGTCTTTCGTATGCGTCGTGTGTTCCACAATACCCGCGCAGAGGAAAAGCCCGCCTTTGGCGACGCTGTGCATCAAAATATACAGCATCCCGCCGATGAGGCCGGTTTCGTTTCCGGCAGACAGTCCGGCGAGGATGAACGCGAGCTGGCTGATGGTGGAATAGGCGATGACGCGCTTGATGTTGTTTTCGCGCATCGCGACTCCGGCGCTGATGAGCGCGCTGACCGCGGCGATGACCGGCACCGCGACGGTAAACGCCTTGTCGATGTCAAACGTCACAACGAACAATCTCGCGTAGGCGTATACGCCGATTTTGACGAGCACCGCGGCATGCAGCAGCGAAGTGACCGGAGAGGGCGCGACGCCCGCGTCCGGCAGCCAGCTGTGCAGCGGGAAGGTCGCCGACTTGGACAAAATTCCGAACAGAATCAGCACGACCGCCCACGATGGGACCGAAACGCCCTTCATCGCGGCAAGGTCAAAAGTACCCGTCTGCCCGTAGATTCCGACAAACCCGATGAGCATGACCAAAGCGCCGCCGACGGTGATCAGAAACGCCTTGTTGGCGCTGCGGATTTCGGTCTCGCCCCGGTAAAAGCCGATCAGCCGCCAGCAGCAGATCGCGGCGATCTCCCAGAAGATATAAATGAAAATCAAGTTCGTCGAAAAGACGAGACCCATCATCGCCCCGATAAAAAGGGTCACCATGAAATAATATTCGTTTTGATTTTCATCATGCTTGATATATCCGAAGGAATAAAGCACGATGATAAAAGCGACGGCAGAGGATGTCATTGCCATAAAGACCGCAAGCGCGTCCGCGTAAAAACCGAAACTCATCCCGAGCGGCAGGTCAGCGTGCAGAGAGACCGGAGAACCGGAAAGCAGACCCGGCAGGGTGAGAGCCGCGCAGGCGAAAGCCGCGGCGACAAAGGCAAGCGCGGCGCCGTTGCGCAGTTTCGGGCCGATCTTCCCCAAAAGCGGGAGAAAACAGGCGCCGGCTAACGGTATGAAGATACTTAAGAGGAGAAAAATCTGTTCCATTTCGATGTCCCTTGATTCTCCGTTCAAAGAATAAATGGCCTTGTTGCAATTAAGCTGTTCTGAGGCAGCTTTTGACAATAAGGTCCATGAGCAATAGTTAATTGTATGCCTGTTTGCATATAAAGTCAAACGGTATTTTTCAGCAAATTCTGGGGAGCAGTCCGCCTCTCGGCAAAATGATTTTCCGGCTTGTCCCCCAGGGTGTGACCGCATAGACATTTCCCCCTTTTTTGCCTTCTTTGACTTCTTTGACTTCTTTGACTTCTCCGATGATTGCAGCGTCTTTTCCGATTTTAGTTGAACGCAGCGCTGTAAGCGTTTGAAGGGCAAATCGTTCGGGCACGGACAGCAGCATAATCCCCTCGTTCGCGATCAACAACGGCTCCAGCCCGAGCATCCGGCAGGCCGCCGAGACGTCGCTGCGCACCGGCAGGCATTCATCGTATATCGCAATATCAATCCCGTCATAAACCCATTCGCAAAGAGTCGCCGCGACGCCGCCGCGCGTCGGGTCGCGCATCGCGTGGATCTCAAATCCTTTTTGCAAAACGCCGTCCGCGAGTGCCGCAAGAGGGGCGGCGTCGCTTAGAATCGGCGGAGAAAATTCCATCTTTTCGCGCGCGGCCATGACCGCCATGCCGTGCGAAGCCATGTTCCCGCTGATGAGAATTTTATCGCCCGGCATCGCTTTTTGCGCAAGCGGAGGCCTGTTTTTTGAAAATATGCCGACCCCGGCCGTGTTGATGAAAATCCCGTCTGCGCTGCCGCCCTCGACCACTTTGGTGTCTCCGGTCACTATCGAAACGCCCGCTTCTTTTGCGGTCTCGGCCATCGAGGCGATAATGCGGCGTAACACATCCGTCTCAAAGCCCGCTTCGAGGATCATTCCGACCGAGATATATTTGGGTACCGCGCCGCTGACCGCAAGATCGTTGACCGTGCCGCAGATACTGAGCCGCCCGATGTCGCCGCCGGGGAAAAACAGCGGTTTGATCACAAAACTGTCGGTGGTGAACGCGATTTTTTCGCCCGCCTCGCAGACCGCCGAATCGGTCAGGGGATTGAGCATATTGTTTGAAAAAGCCGGCAGAAATATTTCTTCGACCAGTTCGCGGCAGGCCTGTCCGCCCGACCCGTGGGCAAGCGTGATCTTGTCCTGCATCTTTATTCATCTCCTCCGTATCTGTAATAAGCCGCACATGCGCCTTCAGACGACACCATACACGCGCCGAGCGGCTTTTCCGGCGTACATGTCTTCCCGAAATTCGCACAATCGGTCGGCACGTTCTTCCCGCAGAGCACGCGGGCGCAGATGCAGCCCTTTGCCTCCGGAATCTCTTCCCTTCGGATTTCGAACTGCCGCGCCGCGTCGAATTTTTGATAACGCGCTCTGATTTTCAGCCCGCTGCCTTTTATCTCACCGAGACCGCGCCAAAGCGCGTCACAGGGCTCGAACACTTTATCAAGAAGCGAAAGCGCGTTCTTGTTCCCCCCCGCCGTAACCGCTCCCGGATAGGCATTGACGCAGTTCTTTTCTCCGTTTCGCAGCATACTCACGATACAAAATAACGCCGTCATGATCTCCCGCGGTTCAAATCCCGAGACGGCGGCGGGCAGCCCGAGCTCGTCCGCGACAAAGGAAAAAACGTCCGCGCCCGTGATCGCCGCCACATGCCCCGGGCAGAGCAATGCGTCAATTTTGCTCCCGCCTTTCAATAATTGCCGGATGGCCGTCGGCATGGTCTTGTGGGCACTCAAAACACTCAGATTGTCGATCTTCAGGTTGTCCGCGGCCTCGATCAGCGCGGCGGTAAGGGGCGCTGTGGTCTCAAAGCCGATCCCGAAATAGACCACCCTTTTTTCGGGGTTTCTTTGCGCGATCGCCAAAGCGTCCATGGGTGAGGTCACCATCCGGACGTCTTTTCCGCTCTCATAGAGGGAATATAAACTTTTGTCGCCGCAGGGCACCCGCAGCATGTCCCCGAAGCAAGTGAAAATCGCATCGTCTTCATTCGCAATGGAAAGCGCTGCCGCGATATCTTTTTGCGCCGTGACGCACACGGGACAGCCCGGGCCTGACACCAGCCGGATATTTTTCGGCAGCAGCTGGCCGATGCCGTATCTGCGGACGGCAAACGTGTGCGTGCCGCAGACCTCCATGATTTGAATCGGCCCCAAATCCGCCGCCAGCTTTTCAATGCCGTTTTTTAATTCGATGATGTCGTGCTTCATGGTTGTAAATTATGCCCCATCACTTCGTCGATCAGCGCGTCGAGTTCCCCGCCCTCATCTTTATCGAGAATCTGAATGACAAACCCCGCATGCACCAGGGCGTATTCACCCGGCCTGGCGTTCGGAAAAAGCCGTAAGCTCGCGCTTTTGGTCACGCCGCCGTAATCGATCTGCGCGGTTCCGTCTTTGATTTCGATGATTTTCCCCGGTATCGCAAGGCACATATTGTTCACCCCATCCTTTTCGCCGCCGCGGCGGCCTGCCCGAAAGAGATCCCGCCGTCATTCGCGGGCACTTTCTCATTCGAATAAACTTGAAACCCGCGCTTTTGTAAATTTTCGATCCCGTTCCCGAGCAAAAACGCGTTTTGAAACACCCCGCCCGACAGCGCGACCGTATTGCATCCGGTCTTTTTTTTCATGAGGACGGCGGAATCAACGAGCAGACGCGCCATGGCGCGGTGAAATTTCGCGGAGATGACACCCTTTCCGCAGCCCGCTTTGACGTCGTCCACGATGTCGCGAATCATCTGCCGCCAGTCGAAGATCATCATACCGCTTTGAACTCCGATCTCTAAACCGTAACTGCCGTTTTCGGAATCGTCCAAAACCCCCTCGAGCGCGACGGCGGCCTGCCCCTCAAAGGACACATGCGTTTTGATTCCGGCGAGCGCCGCGGCTGCGTCAAACAACCGTCCTGCCCCCGAAGTCAGCGGCCATCCGTCCTGATCCCCGCGTTTTAATAACAAACTTGCCTCGTCGGCGTATCGCGGATAAAAGTCTAACGCGGCATCTCTGCCGCAGGCGATGTCGAGCATCGCAAGCGCCATGCGCCACGGTTCGCGGATGGCGGCCTCCCCGCCGAACAGCGGCGCGTACAGCAGATGCCCGATCCGCTCGCTTTTTCCGATGCCGCCGAACAGGGCTTCTCCGCCCCAGACCGCGCCGTCGGTCCCGTACCCCGTCCCGTCGAAAATCAGTCCGACCGCGTTTTCAAGATGGTGTTCCGCCAAAACGGAGGCGAAATGCGCGTGGTGGTGCTGAATCTCGAGAACGGGCAGCGTCCCTTTATAACGTTCCGCGTACCTCGTCGAGACGTAATCCGGATGTATGTCGCAGGCGATCGCTTCCGGTTTTGCCTCGAACAGCCGCTGAAACGACTCGATTTCCGATTCGTAAAACGCGGCCGCGTCCATGTCGTCGAGGTCGCCGATGTGCCCGCTCAAAAAGGCGTTTTCACCCTTTGCGAGACAAAAAGTATTTTTCTGCTGCGCGCCGAGTGATAAAATCACTTTGCGGTTGCCGTTCAGCTTTACGGGCTCCGGCACATACCCGCGCGCCCGTCGGATCAACCGGGGCGCACCCGCCGCCGCCATGCAGACGCTGTCGTCTACCCTTCGGAAAATCGGCCGGTTGTGGGAAAGCATCGCGTCCGCCATTGTAAAAAGACGGTTTATTGCTATTTCGTCATCGAAAATCATCGGGCTGTCGGAGAGGTTCGCGCTCGTCATCACCAGCGCCTCGTGATTTTGCATGATCAGACCGTGTAACGGCGTATAGGGCAGCATCACGCCGAGCCGCCCGTTTTCCGGCGCGATGCTTTCTGCGAACGCGCACCTATCGGTCTTTTGTAACAGCACGATCGGCTTTTTCTCGGAGAGGAGCAATGCTTCTTCGGTCTCATCGATATCGAAAAACCGCCTTACGGTCCCGATATCGCGCAGCATCAGCGCAAAGGGCTTGTCAAAACGAATCTTGTTTCGGCGCAGCCGCGCAACCGCCGCCTCATTCGCCGCGTCACAGGCGAGGTGATACCCACCGAGCCCTTTTAAAGCGACGATGCCGCCGTTTTTAACACACTCGCCGAATAATGAAATCGGGTCGCCCTGCTGCAAAACTCCGTTTTTATAAAAACCGAGATGCGGCCCGCAGGCCGGGCAGGCGTTCGGCTGCGCGTGAAACCGCCTGTCAAAGGGATTTTCATATTCCTCTTTGCAGTCCTTGCACTGCAAAAATCCTGCCATCGTCGTGTTTTTTCGGTCATACGGGACGTCGCGGATGATCGAAAAACGCGGCCCGCAGTCGGTGCAGTTGGTGAAAGCGTACCGGTACCGCCGGTTGTTTTTGTCCGCGATGTCCGCCGCGCAGGCCGCGCAGATCCCGATGTCGGGCGAGATCAGCGCGTCTTTCGCGCCCGTGCCGCTTGCTCGGATCACGAAATCCCGATTGCCGCGCAAAAGCATTTTTTTCGCGTCGACACGGTCGATCCGGGCCAACACCGGCGGACGTTTTTGAAGCGCCGCGAGAAACTCCTCACAGGCGCGCTCCTCCCCCTCGATCTCGGCGTAGACGCCCTCGGGGGTGTTCTGCACAAATCCCGCAAGCGACAGGGACTTCGCCAGCCTAAACACAAACGGACGAAACCCGACGCCCTGCACTATGCCCCTGACGACAATCGAATAACGGATCATCGGATTTTTTTCAAATCGGCCTGCGCGATGATGAATCGGATCAACTCATCCGCGTGATAAACGCCGTCTTTTTTCCCCGTCTCAAAAATCTCGATTTGGGGATGGATGCCGGTGATGTACTGTTTCATCGTATCGATGTTTGCGTCCACATAGGGCAGCAGGTCGGTTTTGGTCAGCACGGCGGCGCCGGCGTTCAAAAACGCGAGCGGGTATTTCAACGGCTTGTCCTCGCCCTCGGCGACGCTCAAAACCACCATTAAAAGGTCTTCGCCCAAATCGAATTCCGCCGGGCAGACGAGATTTCCCACATTTTCGATGATGAGCAGGTCAAGCGAATCGAGGTCAAGCTTTTCAAGTTGATTTTCAATCATCTTCGCGTCGAGATGGCAGCCGCCGTCGGTGTTGATCTGAACAGCGGCAACGCCGGTTTTTTGAATGCGCAGCGCGTCATTTTGCGTGGCGATATCGCCCTCGATCACCGCAATTCGCAATTGTTTTTGCAGTTTCGGCAGGATGTTCTCAAGCAGCGTCGTCTTGCCCGAACCCGGCGACCCCATGACGTTCAGCACATAAACGCCCTTCGCCTTGAATTTCTCCCGATTCACCGCCGCGATTTTATTATTATATTCATACAATTCTTCGTCGATTTCAATTTCTTTAATCATAATAAGGGCCATCCTTAAGCAGATTGGGTTGAAAAATGAATTTTTCAACCTTCTTCCTCACATTCCAGACACTTTAAATAAACCTCTTCGCCGCTGATAATCGTAAAATTCCTGCTTTTGCAATTTGGGCAGACGATCGGAAACCCGTCGGCCTCGTATTCATGCCCGCAGTCCGGGCAGTGAATTTTCGCGGGCAGCTGTTCCGTCTCCAGTTTCGCGCCTTTGAAAACCCCGTCCCGCGTCATCGCTTCAAAGGCAAATAAAAACGCGTCCGGCAGGACGTTGGCAAACCGCCCGATTGAGACGGTCACCCGGTTGACCCGGGTCACGCTGCGCCCTTCGAGCGCGCGCGCCGCCGCATCCATCAAATTTTGCATCAGCGCCGTCTCATGCATGCCGTTTGCCCCTTTCGCCCGAATCGGAGAAAGGCCGGGATTGCCCGTCTCCGCAACTGATTATTATACTACGAATCGGCTGAAAATCAATGACGGCGCGCCGCCGTGAGGCCTTGCCGAACCCGGGGCCTTTCATCGGATTTTCGCTTTCCTTCCTCTCTTGATATGATATCACATCCGCAGTCCGGATTGCTATCCGATTTTGCATTTTGTGCGGCTTAAATTCGGTACACAGCCCGCCGCGATCTCCGTAAGCCCGGGTCGATATTCATATCATGTCTATATCTATATCTATATCTTTATCTTTATCTATATCTTTATCTATATCTATATCTGTATCTGTATCTGTATCAGGGGTTGTTTTGGATACCCGTTTGAAACCCTGAGAGATTTGCTTGGGGTTATTTAATATGTTATGATAGGGACAAGCGAGTCCGACATTCAGAGAGGATGAATTTTCATGACGGAATTGGCTGTTCATAACCTGAAGATATCGATCAATGGCGAAAACGGATATACGATTGAAAAAATCGAATACGATGACGCGGAAATTCTGCGCGGCATCCCGTTTCATGAATTTAACAGCTCTGTGTGTCACTGCAATGCGGAGGAACTGACGGTTTTAGAGCAAACCCCTGAACGAATCGTCGTCTCTCTGTCTGCGAAAACAGAATACTTTCATGCTGATGAAACCATTTCTATCGGCGATTCGCACATCGAACGCAAACAGACCTACCGGATCATGAAGGATTTTCACGGGCATTTTCTGCCCCGTTTTACGATCAAGGGAAGCGATATCCGCTATACCTATCCGATTCATGTGTACGAGGCGCCGATATCACAAGTGCCGCCGCTCAGGCAGGATATCTCCTGGGCAGTCCCTCTTCCGGCGCATGTCTGGCACACCGATGAAAACGTCATCGTTTACGGGGTCAATCAAAACGAAGGCAGAGGGTCACCGGACGCCTTTCAAACGGAAGACGCCGAAACGCTTTCGATTGGCGTCCGTTATCCCGACAGAACCGGGCAGGCCGAGGGGTTTGCGTTTTATACGGGTTCGCGGCCTCTCGGCGACGCCGATTTTTCAAAAGGCCAAACCGTCATCCTGTCCGAATTTGTCATGACAAAAAAGAGAGAAGACGAACCGCTTTTGGAAGCCGAAAAAATGGCGGCTCAAATTCTGCTGAAAGAGCCCCCCGCACCGATTGACTATCACAGCGTATCGCAAAAACTGGCCGGATATTTCAAAAACTGCGGCCTTTGGGAAGAGGACGTATTCGGCGAGGGCTGCGGGTGGTTTCGCAATATGTGGATCTATACGGCGTTCGGGACGCCCAAAAAAGACCCCTATTATGACTTGGGCTGGGGCGAAGGATACGGCGCCGCCACAATCTCCGCTCTTGCGCGGTATATGGACAGAACCGGGGATGATTTTTCAAAGCAGATTGACCAAATGAGCCGGGGGATCCGGTTTTTCCTGCGCGAACAAAAAGTGCCCGGCGCCTATTACGACCGCTATTTCGAAAAGACGAAAGAGTTCTGCGATTTCACAGTCGACAAACGCATCTGGACTCACTCTTTGGGCGAAATCGGGCTGCAGCTGATCCAATTATACCATGATGTGCCCGATTATCGGGAAGACGTTCGCACCATTTGGTTCAATACCGCAAAAGACATCGCCGATTTCATGATTACAAAGCAAAAAGCCGGCGGAGACATCAACGACGGATTCGAGGCTGATAATCGCGAGGCCAATCCGAAACCGCACCGGATTCCCGCGAGAGCTGTTTTTTGCGGGCTATGGGTGCACCTGTATCGATTTACCAAAGATCAAAAGTATCTGAATGCCGCCCGGCGGTTGGCGCTCGCCGTGAAACCGGAAATCGACCAATACGAATTTTTCAATCAGATGATCGACGCGTTCGGGCATTCTTCAAACCCGCCTTCGCCGATCGAGATTTATGACGGCGAAAATTCCGCCTATGCGCTTCAGGGATTAACCGAATTGTATCTTGAAACGAAAGATGAAGAAAACCTCTCTCTTTGCAAAAAATGTGCGGCATATCTCATCAGCTGGATGTATTTTTATAATATTGATACGGGGCACAACGGCGTTACGCGCGGCGGAACCGTCTGCAGAATGCCGGATTACCCGCTGCTTTATCTGGGCGCCGGGTCATTTGGCTATGTGCCGCTTGTCCGGCTTTCCAAAGCCACCGGCGATGCGTTTTATCACCGGATGGCAGCCGAACTGCTGACTTGCGTATCGAAATACTTTTTCTCGGCTCCGGGCAAGCCCTTTGATAACGGGCTGGTTCACGCGATCGATCAGAGCAACTGCCTGTATTGGGGGCCGGACAAGGCGGGTCAATTGGACACCGGCATGACGAGCGGAATGGCGCTGATGCTGATGGAATACACGATCAAATTCGTAATCTCGGAAATCTGATTGCGGGCACGCGGTCCGGCTCCGTATGGTTCATGGTCCTAATGACCCTTTCTTTCGACGTCATCGCTGCAATCTTCCCTCCCGTTCCGAATCAGATCCATTTCGAACCGAATTCGCGCGCTGTCTTGAAATAGGCGGCGATGTTTTCGTCCGGCGTGTTTTCGCGGAATGAGTCGGAACTGCCGAGGATGAACCGTCCCCCGGGCGAGCCCTTCTCCAATGCCTCGATGACCGCCGCGCGCACCTGCGCGGCCGTGCCGCGCTGGACGACATACAGCAGGTCGACATAGCCCTTGAGGGTCATCTGGTCCCCGGCGATGGCCCGCGCCGGACCCAGATCCACGTCGCCGACGGGCGGCGGCGTCAGCGTCTCCGCGACGTCGGTCCCGGTTTCCAGGTAGTACGGCAGCGTCTTCATCATCTTCCCGTCGTCATACAGATCATAAGTCGCCCCGTAACTGTGTACGAGCTCGACGTGCTTTTTCATATACGGCACGAAAACCTCGCGAATGATTTCCGGCGACCATCCCGTCGACAGCGACGAATAATACCAGGAACAGAAAATGTGCTCCGCTCCCTGTTCAAGGCACTGCCGTGTTTCCTCCGTGATATGGCCGAAAAAAAGATCCAGGATATCGCGGAAAAGACCGGGGTCTTCGTAATAGTCCGTCATCAGGTTCTCGACGCCGCGCGAATCGCCGGCATTATGATCCAAAGGGCTGCGAATAAAGGTCTGCACGATGCCGTTTTCGCCGAGCGCTTCGCAGTCATTTCGGTATTGTTTCAAATTGACGCACTTCTTCGGATCGGGCATCATATAGCGGATGCGCTCGAGGTCCGAGCGGTCTTTGATCAGAAACTCCAGTTTCACGGGATTCGGGCTCAAGCCGTACTCACGGCCGGCGGGCGCCACTCGTATGAGATCCTCCAGCTTGCCCGCGGGCGTATGGATGACACGCCGGATGATCTTGGTATCGTGATCGTCGCGCACCGTTGTCTCAAGTTTGATGTCGTCCGAATAGGACGCGTCAAAAAACACGCTGTCGAACGGATTCGGCATGCCCGAACCGGCCGTGACGGTGATGTCGTGCCCCCATTCTTTCTGCGCTTCCAATGCGGTTTTGAGATAGGCGTTTCCCCCGTATTTCCAGCTTAGGTAAAAACCGTCTCGGGGAGATACCGGTATCCGGTCGATTTCCTGTCCCCGCATCGCGCGCGCCAGCCGTTCCTTGCTTGTCATAATCGCTCCTCTTTTCCCGTCAGACGGGATTATAAAATAATATAAACGGAAATCGGTGCTCTGTCTAAGTTTTATGCAGTAATATATATGTCTTTCCTTTTTCGGCGTGGAATACAATTCGGCCTTCGGCGTCGTTTTCGCATTGCAAACCGTTGCCTTCGCTGTCTTTTGCCTTGAGCGGAACTGCGCACCGGATTCGGCACACCCCGTCTGCGGATGCAGTAACAGTCGCGCTTTCCGGTTCTTTGCCGCGCCAACCCATAGAAACGGTATATCCGCCCCTTGCGCGCAGACCGGTGACGCTCCCCTCGGGCCACGCGTCCGGCAGCGCGGGCAGCAAGTCGAGATAACCCTGATGGCTCTGCAGCAGCATTTCGGCCACAGCCGCTCCGACGCCCAGGTTCGCCTCGATTTGGAAAAGGCGTCCGTACAGAACGGAAAGCATCGATTCGCTCGTCGCATTTTCAAGGAATCTCTCCAGCATTCTGAGCGCGGCGCCGCCGTCCCGCAGGCGCGCATAACAGCACGCAAGCCAGACGAGTGTCCACCCGATGTCGGAGAAATTATCGCGGGTATCGGGCGCGAAGCCGTGTTCCACCCTATGAGCGATGGTTTTCGCAACAGCCGCGAGCAATTCCGGTGTTTTCTCCGTAATGGAATCGCCGGGAAACAGGCCGTATACCGGCATGATATGACGGTGTCCCGGATAGCACTCCTCATGTTCTTCGCCCCATTCGAGAATACGGCCGTCGGCGCCGATGCGCAGCGGAGGAAGACGGTCTATAAGATTTTGCCAGCGCCCGGCTTCATCCCGATCGGCATGGAGTATCCGGGCCGACTCGACGGCGAATGTCAGGGCGTCGCGGCACAGTGTCACGTCGGCCGCTGACGATACGCAGATGGATACCGGCAAATCACCGCTCCCTCTAAACCGGTTTTCCGGGGATTGAGATGGGACGATTTGAATTTCGCCGTTTTTGCCCTCCGTGAGATAGTCCTCATAAAAACGCGCGGCCTCACGGAAGTACGGGTACGCGCGGTACCGCAAAAAATCTTCATTTTGGTCGAAGAGCCAATGTTCCCACAGGTGGCGGGAAAGCCAGGCTGCCCCTCCGGTCCATACCGCCCAGCCGTACGACTCCGGCGTGGCGCGAAACCACGAGTCCGTGGTGATCGGCACATAGACCCCGCGGCAGCCGTAAAGGTCCTGTGCCGCCTTCCGCCCGTGCGGCACCAGTTTTTCCATGTAAGAAAAGAGCGGCTCCGCCAATTCCGGCATCCCGCAGCACTCCGTCAGCCAGTGGCACATCTGGATGTTGATGTCATTGTGGTAATCCGCTCCGAACATCGGATTGAGGTCTTCGTCCCACTTGCCCTGCAGATGAGCCGGCAGTTCGCCGGTATTGCAGCAGATGAGCAGATAACGCGCCAGGTTGAAAGCTCGCGTTATAAGCCCGGTGGATACGCCGTTTTCTTTTCCCAGGCGAAGCAGCACCCTGTCGTAAAAATGGCGGAATCGGGCCGTATGGCGGCGCAGGGGTTCTTCCCACGGCAGATCGGGTACACGGTGCGAAGAGATCTCTTTTTCCGGAGCGTCTCCCCCGGCCGATGTGCCGATGTCGAGGAAGACCAGTATCTCTTCGGCGTCTTCCGCCTCAAGGCCTCCGTCTTCGGCAAAACTGACCTTTCCGCCCTGAGCGCGGATCATCGCGCGCACTTCAAAATCGATGCCCCCGGAAAAGCTTCCGCGCATGCGCAGCATTTCGGCAGAGCGGTCAAACCGCAGTGCGCAGCCGGCGTCTTCGGCTCTTCTGAGCGAAAAACGTCCGCCGATGCGCCCTGACGAACACACCGCGCGGACGATGACGTACGGCGCATCCAGCGACGCAATTGTTTGAATCGTAATCCGGGCTTTACCCGTATTCCGGGTTTCGGTGACAACGGCGTCCGACATGCCGAGGGTCCGGCGGTAACCGGATACGGGCGCATCTTCGCCCACCGATGCAATCGTGAAAATCAGGTCGCCGGCGGGTTGAAACGGATCGATGCGATTCGGCGTTCCGCTCATCCCTCCGGGCCCCGCGAAATAACGGTTGGCCAGTTCGGTCCCCCGCGCGAAATCCCCGGAGAGCAGCAGCTCGCGCACTTCGGAAAGATGTTCGGCGGCGGGGATATTGTCCCGCAGGCGCGTCGTACCCCTGCGCAGTCATTCGTGATTGAGCGCGAGGCGGGAACACCCCGGGCCCCCGCATACCATCGCAGCGAGCCGGCCGTTTCCGACCGGCAGCCCGTCGAGCCAGCGGAAAGGCGCGTGATCCGGAGATATGCGCTCGTCTTCGTTTGAGCGGTCTTCGGCAGTAATATCATAAGCGCCCATTCAATGACTCCTTTGAAATATTTTTCCGGCTGCCGGCGTACTGCATGCAGGGCATGTTCGCGGTAATTGTTTCTTTGCGGATGTCTCGGTTGTTTAAATTTATTATAGCAAACGATTCTTATTTTGCAACCCAAAAAATGTTTTTCCGGAGCCGTTTTATAATCTTTCAAAGAGCCTGTTCCTTCAATAAATGAACACCCGCTTTGATACGAAGGTATCATAGGAGGTGTTCTGTTATGGCGTGAGCTGCCAAAATAAAATCGAAAAAAAGCTCCGAAATACAGCCGGGGTTAAAAATGCAAAAGTGAATTACAGTGCGGGAACTGCGGATATCACTTATGATGCCGACATCATTTCTTTAAAAGAACTCTCTGCTGTGATTGAAAAGCTTGGCTACAGAGTGCTCACCGGCAATGAAAAAGAAGTGCCCAAAACAGGACGCATCATCGGAATCTTAATCATTATCATCGCCTTGTATGTGATTTTACAGCAATTGGTCTGCCAGAATTGCGGGAATAAATTTACCATGGATCGCATGGAAGTGAAATCCGGCGGATGTAATCCCCGGCCGATTTTTGCAAAAAATAAGACCGTGACGGACGAAACCATCACGATCTCCTATAACTTCCTCAATGAAGCCAGGCAGATATTTGCCAATTGGAAAACATCCTATTGATCCTTTTTCAACATGTGAGCTGTCATGGAGCACCCTACTTTTAAACCGTTTTGTGCTAAGTAGTCCGCTCCCCAGCGATACATGGCTTCGAGGATGGATTTGATGCTTCTCCCCAATTCGGAGAGCTTATATTCAACTTTCGGGGGTACGACCGGATAGACCGTTCGGATGATCAGATTATCGTCTTCCAATTCACGCAGCTGCTGGGTCAGCATTTTGGGCGTTGCCTGCGGTATCAATTTTCGCACTTCGCCGAAACGCAGGGTATTGTCAATCAGATGCCATAAGATCAGAGACTTGTATTTTCCGCCGATCATTTCGATGGTGGTATCCACAGGGCAGTTTAAGCCGCTGCAATCACATTTCATTCCGAACCCTCCTCAGTATCGTATCCGACAGCATATCAGTGTATATGCTTTCCCGGCAATACACGCTTGATGATATCACACGGGCAAATGAATGTCAAAACGTCATAAAACCGCAATAGTATCATTTAGGGTATTATCGCACAATAAAGTGCGTACTTGCCAAATTAAAATCAACTGTTAAAATATAAGTATGGGAGCCGACGGAGATATAAAGCCCGAGGGCGCCCGGCAAAAACCGGTGAGGTGAAACTGAATGAATACACAAGTACTCAGCATACGGGGTATGACCTGTGCGGCTTGTGCGCAACGTATAGAAAAGACCATTCGAAAACTCTCCGGCATCGAACAGGCAACCGTGAATCTTGCGAGTGAAAAATTGTTCGTAGAATATGACCCGGACAAGTTAACACTCGATACCGTCAAAGATGCCGTTGCAAAAATCGGTTATGAAGTTGTTGAAAAAAGCGATAGCAGCCATGTGGCGATCCCCATCGGCGGCATGACCTGCGCGGCCTGCGCTCAGCGGGTGGAGAAGTCCATTAAAAAACTCGAGGGTGTTGCAGGCGCTTCGGTAAATCTCGCCACCGAAAAAGCGACGGTTCAATACGACCCGCAAAAGATCCGGCTTTCGGCCATTCGCGAGTCCATCGAAAAAGCCGGATACAAAGCGCTGGAGATCAATAAAACAGACGCTGCCGATGAAGACCGGAAACGCAAACAAAAGGAAATCCGGACTTTGTGGATAAAATTCATCGTTTCCGCGATATTCTCGGTTCCGCTGCTCTATATCGCAATGGTTCCGATGATCAAATTTATAAAGCTTCCGTTCCCCGCCGGGCTTGATCCCATGCAGTATCCGCTGATATACGCTTTAATTGAACTGTTGTTGGTGATTCCTGTTGTCGGTGTGGGATATAAGTTTTATACGATCGGATTTAAAAACTTGGTTCGGCTGAGCCCGAACATGGATTCTTTGATCGCCATCGGAACCACCGCGGCAATCCTATACAGCATCTATAACACCTGGCAGATTGCACTCGGCAACTTTAAAGCGGTTGAGCATCTGTATTTTGAGACCGCGGGCATCATCATCACGCTGATCTTGCTCGGCAAATCATTGGAGGCGGTATCAAAGGGACGTACCGGCGAAGCCATCAAAAAGCTCATGGGTCTTGCGCCGAAAACCGCGATTATTCTCCAGGGCGGTGCGGAAAAAGAAATTCCGATCGATGAAGTCGAAATCGGTGACGTCATCGTTGTCAAACCGGGCGCTAAAATTCCGGTGGATGGCTCAGTCACCGACGGCCGCACGTCAATCGACGAATCCATGCTGACCGGCGAAAGTATGCCGGTGGACAAGAAACCGGGAGATCCCGTTTACGCCGCATCATTGAACACCACAGGCACAATCCAATTCAAGGCGGAGAAAATCGGCAGCGACACCGCACTCGCGCAAATCATCAAACTGGTCGAAGACGCGCAGGGCTCCAAAGCCCCGATCGCGCAAATGGCCGATATCGTCTCGGGTTACTTTGTCCCGATCGTCTGTGCGATTGCCCTTGTCGCGGGGATTGCCTGGTACTTCGGAACCGGCGGAAATCTTGAATTTGCCCTGACCATCTTTATTTCGGTGCTCGTCATCGCCTGCCCCTGTGCGCTGGGCCTCGCCACTCCGACCGCCATCATGGTCGGGACCGGCAAAGGCGCTGAAAACGGCATTTTGATCAAAGGCGGAGAAGCGCTTGAAACCGCGCATAAAATCAATACCATCGTGTTTGACAAGACAGGCACCCTCACGGAGGGAAAACCGACCGTTACAGACGTCGTCGCTCTGGGGGACCTCCCTGAACAGCAGCTTCTTCAGTTGACGGCATCTGCCGAAAAGGGTTCCGAGCATCCGCTCGGTCAGGCAATCGTCCGCGGCGCCGAAGAAAAAGGATTAAAGATCTCAGCGGCAGAGACCTTTGAATCCCTCACGGGACGGGGAATTGAAGCAAAAATCAACGGGCAGCTCGTCCTTGCCGGAAACCGAAAATTGATGGAAGAGCGAAATATCTCGTTGAGCGAGCTGGAAGAATCATCTGATAAACTGGCCGGTGAGGGAAAAACGCCCATGTATGTCGCACTCGACGGCAAACTCGCGGGTATCGTTGCGGTAGCCGATGTGGTGAAACAAAGCAGCCGCTCCGCAATTGAAAGTTTACACAGAATGGGCATAAAAGTGGCCATGATCACCGGCGACAACCGCAAAACCGCTGAGGCGATCGCCCGTCAGGTCGGCATCGACCGTGTTTTAGCCGAGGTTCTGCCGCAGGACAAATCCAATGAGGTCAAAAAGCTGCAGGCGGAGGGGCATAAAGTCGCGATGGTCGGGGACGGCATCAACGACGCGCCCGCGCTGGCGCAAGCCGATATCGGCATCGCCATCGGCTCCGGCACGGACGTTGCGATGGAATCCGCGGACATTGTTCTGATGCGTTCCGATCTGATGGATGTCCCGACGGCGATCAATTTGAGCAAAAGAACCATTCGCAATATCAAGCAAAACCTGTTCTGGGCATTCGGTTACAACGTAATCGGCATCCCGATCGCGGCAGGCGTGCTCTATCTGTTGGGGGGACCCCTGCTCAATCCGATTTTCGCGGCGGCGGCGATGAGTTTGAGTTCGGTTTCCGTTTTGACAAACGCGCTTCGTTTAAAAAGATTTAAAGCATCAAGAGAGGATCAGGTGAAAACAATATGAAAAAAAGTGTTAAACTCACGATTGTCATCGGGATTGCGGCAGTCGCGGTAGCAACGCTTCTCTTCGTAATCCTGAGAACGGCGGGCGGCAATCTCGATGTGGTCGGAAAATCATCCGTGACTTCTTTCAACAAGATTTTAAAAACAATTCCCGGCAAGGTAAGCGCCGATGAAATGAATGCGGGCTGGTCCCTGAAAGCGCCGGACGGTTCGGTTCGTTTTATCTGGAGCGAGGACTACAGCAAAAGCCCTCTGCATGATGTGATGCTGGAGCTTGACGCAAAACCGTTCATCGATGCGGGACTGGATACAGGCAAATTACCGGAAAACTATGCTTATTACGAAGGCATGCTGATGGTGGGAACCAAATTGGGCAGTGACTCCTTCAATTATAACGGTCAACCGACTCCGCTTACGGCTTACGAAAAAATCGTTCAAAATTACCGCAGCTCTGTCGGATATCATACAGCGCTTGACCATTACAACGTCAGCGTCGGCGGCGGCAATATGTTCGAGTGGGCAAAAGATCTGAAGACGAATGGCACAACCGGAGAGAATCAGGATAAAGACATTGTCTTTGTGCTCAATCCCGAGCCGCTGATCGCGGCAGGTGTCAATCCCGAAAAAGCGGAAGGATGGGTATATGCACAGGTCACTGTGGATATCAACGGGAAACCCACGCAGGTCTATAAGTTTTTAAAACCATTTAATTTAGACTAATCTTTATTTACGAAAAGGAGAAATAACTATGGAAAAAAGCATCATCCGGGTGGACGGAATGTCCTGCGAGCACTGCGTTAAGGCCGTTACGAAAGCGGTCGGAGCACTGCCTGGAATCGGCAATGTCACTGTGGATTTAAAGGGTAAGACGGTGACGGTGGATTACGACCCGGCGAAAACCCCTCTCGAAAAGATCAAAACGGAAATCAATGATCAGGGCTATGATGTAATCGCATAATTTGATAAGGGTAACCGCGAACCGTGCGGTTACCCTTTTATGCATTGGTTCAACAACTTCCGGCTACATAGTGCGCTTGGATATCTTTCACCGGTGGAGTTCAAGAGATCATGTACCTTATAATTTCTGTCCGATTTAGGGTTGACAATCCATTAATAAGTGATATAAAGATCGCACACCAGTCGGAGCGGATGTGAGTAGATACTACCACACCCTTCCAATATAATCAAGGAGGATGTCAACATGAAAACAGTAGATTTAGAAACCGTTATCTTCGAGGAAAAGGGACTCGCGGCTTTATGCCAGATGTTTGCTAACCACCGGGAAGAGTTAAGCCAAGAGGAACAGGACAGCATCACCTATATGCTCTCCGACCTCATCAGCGAAAAGGCCGACAAATTGCAGAATGCCTTTTACGGAGAGAAATGACAGCGGGGAGCGGTTCTTAGGGCCGCTCCCTTCTCTTAATTAAAGGGTCAAATGATACCCAGTTATCATGTTTTCTAATCTGTAAAGGGTAAATTGAAGGGTCAAATGGCATTATAAAAGACGTAAAAACCCCGCAAACGGCTTGTTTACGGGGTTTTTCTTTGAAAGTAGTGACCAATTTTAATACCAAATTGCACATAACCCCGTCCATAATTAAATTGTGTAGAGAATAATTAAAAGATGCACATGCCCAACGTCCCACGGTTTAATTATAACACTTCACCATACATGCGTATACTACCTTTATTAAATTTATTGATTTATAAATCTAACAAAAAAAGAAGCGCATCTTGTGAATACGCTTCTTTACATTTGTGCTGTTCCGAATTCGCCGATTATCCACTTGTTCCTATTGCATATTTCTACCCAGACCGTCTACTACATTGGCAAATCCGGTGCCGTTCTGGTTTGTCTTCGACACAAGCGAGCCGTTCGGGGTATACGAATAACTCTCGATCTGCTCTAACGCGTCCTCGATCGTTGCGACGTTCTGATACCGGTCGTATGTGTACGTTGTGGTATGCCTGCCTCCGAGAGGCATTCCGTCAGTCTGTGTGAGAACGCTGCCTGCACCGTTATTATATATATTCCAACAAAGGTTGGATTTTAAATTTATCCTTCATAGGGATCGACGAAATTTTCTGCACCTATCCTGCTCATAACCATTTCGCGTATTGTCATATGAATCTTTTGTATTTTCTCATCTTTATCCCCTTCCACAAACTCTAATGTTTGCACCACACAATTTCTTTTATTTTCTCCATATCCTTCAATACAAATCTGCTCTCTTCCGATTCTCGATACCATTTTTGATTTGCCTTTATCGGGAATTTTCCAAAAGTTCGTTTCTTCAATAATAGATAAAAAATCTTGTGTATCTTCTTGCGAAAACTGACCGTTGTATTCAAATACGACTTCGGGTTCGTTTTTCCAATCAACATCAAATAAATCGCCAGCCCAATGCATTTTTAAACATTTCACATCTATTGAGTTGTCAGCGAATATTTTAATATTGTAATAATAAAATAATCTTGAATAATAGGGGGTATCAAATATGCGAAATTCATATTTCGCTTGAGTTTCTGCTACAGATTCCTCTATGTCCACATAATTTAAATCATTTAAAAAATCTTTATACATAATATAAAAACCCCAAGTAAGGTCATCAACAATTCTCTCGGATGATTCCGAGAGCGATGAAGCTTCCCTTATAGAATTCAACTCCGATTTATTGTCCAGTGAGTTATTATATGCACATCCGTTTATTAAGAAGAGAATCAAAATACTAATAGCGAACTTTTTCATGCTGTATACCCCCTTTGAATTCTATAATAGGGTCTTCTAAACTTATAATACGCAGCCCAATTCGGCCATTCCATGTTTACACAATCATAACCGTATTCGCAAAATTTATCTTTTATATGATCTCTAAAATATTCCTCAAATTGCAAATAAAAAGATTTTTTTGAAACGAATATAGGTAACTTGTTTGGTATAAAATCATCAACTTCAGTGGTTTCTTTTGTCTCGAAATCATATTTAAGTAATTTTAGTTCTGGAGTTGCTACAAACAATATCTTTCTATTTAGATCAGCAAAATCCCTATCAGGCGTTGAAAAATCCTTGCCATTTGGATGTGTATGAGCGAAAGCAACGATAGAGGTTCCAGTGGGCACTTTCCAAACTTCATCTATTGCGTGTGCAGTACCAAATTGGAATCCAATAATTCCATATTTTAATACATCATCAATTATTGAGTAAATTGTCGTGTGAAATTCTATCATTAAAAATAATGATAAAGCCATTGCATTTTCAGCAAAAAACATTGCTGCTTCTTCTATCGTATCAAACAAAGGACTGTTATAAAACTCGTTTCCAAAAACTACAGCGTCGAGAGCTGGGTTAATCTGTTGATTTTGTAAATCCATTAGTAGTTTATCAAATTCGATATCATCCTCGGGAAGACGATTCGGTAATGCAGTACACCCACTCGGATCGACAAACGAAACCGAATTGTTATTGCAATATACATACCAGTTCAATCCGTCATTTGCCGGATCCTGCTGCGTGAACCTTCCCGTACTCGGCTTGTAATACCTCGCCCTCAGGTAATAAGTCTCTGTTTCCTTGTCAAAGTACTCGCCGCAGTAACGAAACGGGTTCGCGTCCGCCGGATCGGGATTAGCTTCAATCCCAAACGCATCATAGATATATGATTTCGTCAGGTCACAAGAAGAATCCGTCAGTCCGGTCACATCACCATGCGCGTTGTAGAGATAATACACCTCTGTCGTGTCGAGGAACGCCTTGATTCTGCCGATGCCATAAACATACCGGTTTTCGGTAGTGGTGGTATTTTCACCTTCTGTGGTTGAGATGAATTCGTTCGTGATGTTACCGCCATCCCAGACATAGGCCGTAGAGGTATTCCCACTGGCTTTACTTACTCTCAATCCATCCGGCCCGTAAGTATAGTTGGTTACAACACTGTCCATGCCGGTGTAGGACTTCAACTGCCCGAACAAGTCGTAGGTATTTGTCGTAGTACTCGTTCCGATGGTTGCAATTAGCTGGCTTCCGTTATCGTCATAGGTGTATGTCGTATTTCCGGCAACTCCTGTTTCACCCGTCAGCCGGTTATTGGAATCATAGGTGTAAGTGGTTACAGTCACGCCGCCGATTGTCTTTGTCGCGCGGTTATTATAAACATCGAAAGAATAACCGGTTGTGACGGTGGTCTGATTCTCTGTCACAGCTTCCGCTGTCAGCCGCCCCAGATCGTCATAGGCATACAGTGTGGTCTTTGTGCCTTCCTGTTTACCTACTTGATTACCGTCCAGACGGTACAGATACGAACAACTCGACAAAGTGTTATTACTCTCATCTTTGTTGACCAGTGTCTTGACCATGTTCGCAAGGTTATAGGTATATGTGGTAACTTCCCCGTTACCAAGTGTCATTGTCGCCCGGTTGCCGTTTGCGTCGTACGTATAAGTCGCTTCGGTTTCCCCGTTTTCTTTTACTGTGACTACCCGACCCAAACGGTCATAGGTGTAGCTTGTGGTGTTTGTAACCCCGTTCACGGTGATTGCCGAAGTGAGCATTCTCCCTGAAAGGTCATAGGTATATGCCTTTTGCGAAGGAATGCCGGAAGCGCCCAACGTAACCAAGTTCAGCTCTAAAACCACTCGACCATAACCGTCATAGGTATAGCTCGTCGTCACGCCGTCCGCGCTGACGCTAGAAACCTGTCCGCCGTAGTTGTATGCCGTCGTATGTGTTTGCGTCGCCGCACTCTTCGACGCGTTGATTGTCAAGGTCCTGCCAAGCCCATCTACACCGTAAGTGAAATCGGTTCCGTTCCGATCTGTCTTTGAGGTAAGCGACCCATTCGGCGTATAGGAATAGCTCTCGGTTTGAG